>CADEFG010000048.1 GCA_902826505.1 uncultured Acidobacteriota bacterium | reverse complement strand
CTTTTCGGATCGCCCTGACTGTAGTCGAAATACATAAAGTCGGTCGGCGTCATAATGACATCGTGTTTCGCCTTGGCGGCTTCGATGCCGCCTTTTTCGCCGCGCCACGACATTACCGTGGCGTTCGGCGCCAAACCGCCTTCAAGAATTTCGTCCCAACCCATGATCTTTTTGCCTTTGGAATTAATAAATTTTTCCATCCGCTGAATAAAATAGCTTTGGACTTCGTGTTCATCTTTGAGATTTTCGCGTTTCATCAAATCCTGCACGAACGCCGATTCCTTCCAGTGGTCTTTCAAAACCTCGTCGCCGCCGATGTGGATGTAAGGCGAATCGGGAAAAAGCGCGATCGTTTCCGTCAAAACGTCTTCCAAAAACTTAAAGGTCGCGTCCTTTGGGCAATAAACTTCCTTAAAAATTCCCCAAGTCGTTTTGACCTTGTAGTCGTAATTTTCCTTACAGCCAAGCTCGGGATAGGCGGCGAGCGCGGCGGACGAATGTCCGGGCAATTCGATCTCGGGAATGACGTTGATGCGCCGCGCTTTCGCATAAGCGACAACGTCTTTGATCTGTTCCTGCGTGTAAAAACCTTCGACCGGCACCGAGTCGCCGATGTACGGCTCACGATTTTTTTCCTTTTGCGTTTCCGGGCGGCGCGAACCGATTTCCGTCAGGCGCGGATATTTTTTGATCTCGATGCGCCAGCCTTGATCTTCCGTTAAGTGCCAGTGAAATTGGTTGAACTTATACTGCGCCATCAGATCGATGTATTTTTTGACGAATTCGACCGGAAAGAAATGTCGGCTGACATCGAGATGCATTCCGCGATACGAAAAACGCGGCGCGTCCGAAATATCGACGGCAGGCAAACTAACTTCGCCTTTAAAATTCACGGGCAAAATCTGCATCAGAGTTTGTAAAGCGTAAAATTGTCCCGTTTCATTCCCAGCAATTGCAATAGATTTCGGTGTAATTTTTATCTCATACGACTCACTCGCAGAAGAAAATTCCGGCGGGTATTGAGAGGCAATAGAAATAAAGTTTTGTTTTTGCGTTTTGTCGGTGTATTCGAGCTTGAAACCGTAATTTTTCATCAGCAGATCGTTCAAGATTCCGGCTGATTTGCGTCCCGCGTCGTCGGTTGCGACGATCTTTGTTTTAAAATTCAATTTAAATTCGCCCTTTCCAACGGTCATTGATTTCGGCTGCGGAATGATATTCAGCACGGCGTTTTGCGCAAAAGCCGTCAAGCAAAAAAATAGCGAAAGAATAAAAGCAAAAGATAAATTTTTCATAAGTTTATGATTAGAATGACTGGAGCGCCTGCGCCCCCGCAGGCAAGCGCGGCAACGCGCTAAAAACCTTTGCTCTCTTTCAATTTGTTTGATTGCGGGAGTTTTTTAGATTGCTTACACAATCTTGCCTGCGGGGGCGCAGGCGCTCCAGTCTTTTGCTCCAGTCTTTTAAGTTTACAATTTATAATATGCGCTGCTAAATTGCCAATCCGACGGTGCTTTGCAAAGTTTTGCTTTGACCGGATTATTTTCGATGTAATCAATCGTTTGAACGAAATGTTTTTCGTTGCGGATAAACCGGTCAAAATATTCCTTGAACCAAAATCTGCCTTTTCTGCCTAAAATTTTGTTTGCTTCGTGCGCCGTGTAAGATTTGATCGAGTGCATAATATTTGAAAGCAAGTTGTCCTCGAAAATCTTTATCAGTAAATGAACATGATTCGGCATAATTGACCAGGCGATGAGTTTGTATTTTGCGCCGTCAAATTTGAGTAAGGTTTCCTGCACGATCGAAGCAATTCGCTTATCTTTTAGAATACCTGAGCCGTAATTTTGGTCAAGATACAGTTCGATCCGTTTGCGAAAATCGGCGTCGTCTATTTTTTTTTCTATCCAGCTCAGCACGCCATTTTTCCAAGACGTTTTGAGGCAGTGAATCGGCAAGGCGAATGGTCACAAATTGAAGAATTTCACCGCCGTCAAAATGCGGCAGATAACCGCGACTGTGCCAAAGCCTATTGTTATTCATAACTTTTTATGACTGGAGCGCACGCGCCCTCGCGTGCAACGACGCTGAAAGCGACGTAAAAAACTTTCATTTATCGAACAGTTTAGGAAAATGAATATTTTGAGCGTTTTTCAAACGCTTGCACGCGAGGGCGCGTGCGCTCCAGTCATAAAACGCGTGCGTTCCGGCTATAACAGTTCTAAAAACTCCGTCAACTCAATCGGTAGCGGCGCGGTGAAATCTAACTTTTCCTTGCTCACGGGATGCGTAAAAGATAATTTTTCGGAGTGCAGAAAAAATCGGTTCAGATCAACAATGGCTTGCCTGACGTTTAAATCGCGGACGGTTTTGTCGCGTCCGGCGTTGTAGGTTTCATCGCCGACGATCGGATGATTGATCGACGCGAGATGAACGCGAATCTGATGCGTTCTGCCGGTTTTGATCTCGACCGCGAGCAGCGTAAATTTCTCAAAGCGTTTTTTGACTTTCCAGAGCGAAAGCGCGTTGCGACCGTGGGCGCGAACCGCCATTTTTGTCCGGTTATGTTTTTCACGCGCGATCGGCGCATTAATTTCGCTCGCGTTTTGTTCCATTTCGCCGTGAACGAGCGCAATATAGCTTTTAAAAACTTCGCGTTCGCGGAATTGTTCGCTCAAGGCTTCGTGAATTTCTTCCGTTTTGGCGACGACGAGCAAACCCGACGTGTCTTTATCGAGCCGGTGAACGATGCCAACTCGATTTTGGATTTCGGATTTTGGATTTTGAATTTTTTCATCATCAAATTCAAAATGATGGGCGATGGCATTCGCCAGCGTTCCCGATGATACGCCCGCGCCCGGATGCACGACCATGCCGGCTTTTTTGTTGATGACGGCTAAAAATTCGTCCTCGTAAACAATCTCGAGCGAAATGTTTTCGGGCGTAAATTCGATGCCCGGAAGTTCGGTCAATTCGATTTCGATGAGATCATTGACGCGGATTTTGTAGGAAGGTTTCGATTCTTTTTCATTAACCAGAACGTCGCCGTCCGCGACGAGTTTTTGCAGACGCGAACGCGACCAGCCTTTGATCTTTTCCGCGAGATAGGCGTCGAGCCGTTTGCCGCGATCGGCGGCTTCGGTCGTAAAGCTCAAAATTGAGTCGTTGGTTTCCGGCTGCCGAGCCGCGATTTGGGGTTTTTCTGCTGTCATTTTTATCAATCTGAAAGCGTAATTAGACTTCCGTTTTCGGTTGACGCAAACGCCAGATCATAAAGATCACCGCGCACGCCGCGACGATCAAACTGATGATCTGCGAGGTCGAAATTCCGAGCGTCGAGCTCAATCCGAGAATATTCCCGCGCGGATCGTCACGGACGAATTCGATCAGAAAACGCACGATGCCGTAAATTATTGCGTAGGCGATCAAAACTTGCCCGTCGAAACGTTTCTTTTTATGAATGTAAATTAAAACGGCGAAAACGATAAACATCGCGATCGATTCGTAAAGCTGGGTCGGATGAAGATGCAGCGCGCTGCCGTCCGCGCCGGTGATCGGAACACCCGTAAAATCGTGCGCGGCTTGCGTAAAATGAACGCCGAAGATCGAGTCGGTCGGTTTGCCCCAGCAGCAGCCCGCCGCAAAACAGCCTTGCCGCCCGATCGCCTGTCCGAGCGCAACACCGGGCGCAAACGCGTCGGCAACTTTCCAGAAGGGAAGTTTATACCACCGAATGAGCAAGAGAAGCGCGAAAAAACCGCCGATAAAACCGCCGTAATAAACGCCGCCCGAACGCAGGAAATCGAGCGAAAAAACATCGACATTATCTTCGGTAAAAAACATCAGGATTTTCGAACCGACCAGTCCGCCGATCAGCGTCCAAAGCCCGAGATCGTAAATCCGCTCACGCGGCAAACCGTCGCGCGCCGCCAATTTCGACGCGACAAAAAGCGCGAGCAGCATTCCGATCGCTAAAAGCAAACCGTAGGTATTGATTGGGAAAGTGCCGATTCGGAAAAGTTCTGGATACATCTTTTGATTTTGGATTTTAGATTTCGGATTTTGGATTGGCGTTGTTTGTTGATTCAGTTCGAATAAAAGTAACTAAAGCTAATTTCCCACGAATCAATGCAGAAGAACACCAAACATTACTTACATTGTTTATAGAAACAGGTTCTTCATCTTCTATTTCATTAATTAAAATTTCTTTGCTTTTTGTTCCAAATCCCGCAATTCTAGAAACCTCTAGGTTTTCTGCCCATTTCCTGCAAGCCGTTTTTTCTGAAGACGCATAAACTTGCGAAATATATGTTCCGCCTTCGTAGTCCATTATGAAAGTATAAAATGACATACTTAAAGGACAAAACGCATGACAATTTCACCGCTTTCGCTGATTTTGCCGGTGCGTTCAAAACCGACGCTTGAATAAAGTTTTTCCGCGCCCGTATTTTCCGGCACAAAGCTCAAAAAAATCTCGCGGCAATTTTCGACTTGTTTCAAGCGTTCGATAACTTCGAGCGTTGCGGCTTTGCCGTAGCCTTTGCCCTGATATTTTTCGTCGATCATCAAACGTCCGAGATAAAAATGTTCGTCGTCTTCGTCAAAACCGTACATCACAAAACCGACGATTTGCTCACCGGCATAAACGGCACACGGATTGGCGGTCGGATAAATTTTCGACTGTGCGATCGACATCAGGTTTGAGGCGACAAAATTCGTTTGCGCCTCGCTCACCTTCAGATTGATACATTCCTTAAAGTTTTGCGGCGTCACCGGCTCAAGCCGAACTTTTTTCATCGGTTTTTACTTCGACCTTTTTCTTTGACAAAAACATATCCAAAATCAGCAGCCCCGCGCCGATGCAGATCGCCATATCGGCGACGTTAAAGGTCGGATAATGCCACGAGCCGAATTGAACGTCGATAAAATCAACGACAAAGCCGAGCCGCGCGCGGTCGGTGACGTTGCCGACGATTCCGGCAAGCAATAATGCCAGCGCGCCGAGGATTCGATCATCGCTGCGCGGCGTTTTCCAGAAAAAATACAAAACGAGCGTTGCCGCAATGATCGCGACGATCGATAATCCCCAGCGTCCGGTGTCGCCGTGGTCGTCGAACATCGAAAACGCGACGCCCGTGTTTTGCGCGTAGGCAAAGTTCAAAAAGTTCGGAATTACTTCGCGGACATCGCCGAACCGCAGACGGCGCACCGCCCACGCTTTGGTCGTCTGGTCGATCATAAAAACCGCGCCGGCGGCGGCTAAGTAACCCAATTTCCAGAAAAAATCTTTTTTATTCACAATCTTATTTAAAAATCAAAACCGTAGATTTATACGAATAAACTCAGATTATCGTTTATTTATTCCCGTGTCTATTCGCGCTCATCGACGGTTTTGATTTTTCGAGGTTTATTCCGTATACGGAAAAACGGCTTTCGGCGCTTTGTAATCTTCCCACCAGGTCGCGTAACAAACGTCCGTGCAACCGATCGCATAGGTGACGATCTTCCACTTGCCGCCCGTTTTCTTTAAGAGCGCAAAGAAATTATTGTCGAACGCATCCGCCTCGATCGCGCGTTGGTAGATGGTCTTTTTGTAATTCGGTCTGCCGCCGTCCACGCTTTGCGGTTCGCCCGAGAGAAACGCCCAAACGCCCGAAACATTAAAATGTTCGACGTTAAAAGAAATCTTCTGTCGCAGTTCCTTTTCGACCGGCGCGCGCAAAGCATTCATGATCGCCGCGCGTTCCGCCGAACCTTTTTCGGGCGTGTAAACCTTTTGGGCAAAAGCCGCACAGGCGAAAACCAAAATAATTGATATGCTGATTAATGATTTTTTTAACATAAATTACTCTCCGGAAAAGATCCGCCTACAAAAGTTTTTTGCAAAAGAAAATTTCGCCGATTCCTTGATTGATGCCGGCGATGATGCCGCATTCTTCAAAACCGACCCGGCGATGCCAGGCTTGCGGTTCCGGTTCATCCGTTTGCGAGGAACTATAAAGCGTGGCGTGATTTTGCTCACGCAAAAAATCCTCGGCAAATTCAAGCAGAGATTGCCCGACACCTTGTCGGCGGTATTCAGCCAAAACACGGATCAGCGCAATGTATGGAATCAAAGACCATAAATATTCAAGCTGCAAGAAACCAACTAAATGTCCGTTTAGTTCGGCAACCAATATTTCATTGTAATCCATTTTGCGTTGGATGATTTCCGCCGAAATATCGCAATTTCGCTGCAAAAATTCCAAATCAGGAAGTTCCGCAAATCGTATTAATAATCCTTCGATCAACAAAACTCTCCCGATTTATTCTAAGCCGCCGCCGATCTTTCGATTTCCGACAAAGCGGCAACGCAGCGTTCGCAGACGGTCGGATATTTTTCCGATTCGCCGACTCTTGTTGAGTAATTCCAGCAGCGTTCGCATTTCGCGCCGTCCGCCTTTTCGATGTTGACGCTGAAATAATCTTCTTCGTGAACTTCCGTCTGCGACGCGATAAAGATATACCGCAGATCGTTTTCATACGGCTGTAAAAACCGCGCCGTTTCGGCGTCGGTGCGCAAAATTACTTTCGCTTCCAAGCTCGAACCGATCTCTTTGCGCTCACGCGCTTCTTCGAGCGCTTTTAAAACTTCGTCGCGGATCGAAAAGATGCGTTCCCAATCGCCGAGAAGTTTTGAATTATCCGCGCCCGAAACCTTCGGAAACTCCGCCAGATGTACCGACGCGAGCTTTTGATTCGGTAGATTTTCAAACGCTTCGTCCGCCGTAAACGCCAAAACCGGCGCGAGCAGACGGCAGAGTTTATCGGTCATTTCAAAAAGCGCGGTTTGCGCCGAGCGTCTTTCTAGGCTTTTCGGAGCAAAGATATACAGGCGATCCTTGATGATGTCGAAATAACGCGCCGAAAGCGTGACGGTGCAGAGGTTGTAGATCGTTTGATAAACGGCTTGAAAATCAAAATTTTCGTAACCCGCGAGGATCTTCTTCGCCGCTTCGTCAAAACTCGCCAGTGCCCAACGGTCGATTTCGAGCATCTCGGAAAGCGAAACGCTGTCGGTTTCGTGATTGAATCCGTCGAGATTGCCGAGCGCATAACGCAGAGTGTTTCTGAATTTGCGATACGCATCCGTGACGCGCTGCAAGATTTCATCCGAACAGCGCATGTCTTCGGTATAATCAACTGCCGCCGCCCACAAACGCAAAACGTCGGCGCCCGATTTGTCGATGATTTCCTTCGGTGCGGTGACGTTTCCATCATTTTTACTCTGCTTTTTGCCGTGTCCGTCAACGACCCAGCCGTGTGTGATGATCTGCCGATACGGCGCGGTGTCGTGCGCGGCGATTCCGCACATCAACGACGAATTAAACCAGCCGCGATATTGATCGCCGCCTTCGAGATAAACTTCCGCCGGAAAACGCAAGGTTTCGCCGCGCGTTTCCAAAACGGCGACGCACGACGAACCGGAATCGAACCAAACGTCCAAGATATCGGTTTCTTTGCTGAAATCCGAGCTGTTGCATTTCGGGCAAGCGAAACCTTCGGGCAAAAGCTCGCTTTCGGGTCGGTTATACCACGCGTCGGCGGTTTCTTTCGCGAAAATGTCGGCGACGTGATAGACGATTTTCGGGTCGGCGACGGGTTCGTCGCATTTCTGACAATAAAACACGGGAATCGGAACGCCCCACGAACGCTGCCGCGAAACGCACCAATCGGGACGACCCTTGATCATATTCGCCATTCTGCCCTCGCCCCAAGCCGGATGCCATTTAACGCTTTCGACTTCGCGAAGTGCCTGCGCGCGAAGCGATTTCTCGTTCTGATTGTCCATCGAGATAAACCATTGCGGCGTCGCGCGAAAGATCACGGGCTTTTTACAGCGCCAGCAATGCGGGTAACGATGCTCGTAGTTTTCCGAAAAGAGAAGCGAACCGTTCTCGCGCATAAACTCGACGATCTGCGGATTTGCTTTAAAGATATTTTCGCCCGCAAAATGTTCGACTTCCGAAGTAAAACGTCCCGCGTTATCAACCGGACAATAGATTTCCAAACCGTATTCCTTGCCGATCACATAATCGTCGTGTCCGTGTCCGGGCGCGGTGTGGACGAGACCCGTGCCGGCTTTTCCGGTTTCGTCGCGACTTCGTGATTCGGAAACGTCCATTTCGGTTTCGGCGTCCGCTTCGCCGCCCATCGTCACGTGATCGCCGTTCATGATCAGCGATTCGCGGTCGATCCACGGATGTTTCGCCTTCATCCGGTCGAGCCGCGAACCCGGAAACTTTGCCAAAACACGCGGCATTTGCCGCTCGCCGTCTTCGTTGACGCCGCCGATGCCGCATTTGACGATCACGAAACCGACGAGCTCCGACGCGACGATCAAAACTTCGCCCGCGTCTTCGATCGCCGCGTATTCAAAATCGGGATGAACCGCGATTCCCAAATTCGCCGGAATCGTCCACGGCGTCGTCGTCCAGATGACGAGCGACACTTTTTTGCCCGCGAGTTCGGCGTCAATTTCCGCCGGATCGGTCAGGAGCGGAAACTTGACATAGATCGACGGCGAGTTGTGGAGACGGTATTCGACTTCGGCTTCGGCGAGCGCCGTCTGGTCGTGAATGCACCAGTAGACGGGACGCAAACCTTTGTAAACATAACCGCGTTCCAAAAACTTGCCGAACAGCCGCGCCGTTTCCGATTCGTATTCGTTCGACATCGTCAAATACGGCTTTTCCCATTCGCCCAAAACTCCGAGACGGCGAAAATCGCGCGTTTGATTATTCATCGCCGTCGAAGCGTGTTCGCGGCAGATGCGCCGGAAGGTCGCGACCGGCAGATCGTTTTTGTTTTTGCCTTTTTCGGTCAATTTTTTCTCGACGTGCGTTTCGATCGGCAGACCGTGACAATCGTAGCCGGGAATATACGGCGCATCGAAACCCATCATCGAACGCGATTTGACGATGAAATCCTTTAAAATCTTGTTGAGCGCCGTGCCGATATGAATATCGGCATTCGCATACGGCGGACCGTCGTGCAGAATAAATTTTTCCGCGCCGTGCCGCGCCGTTTGAATCGCTTCGTAAAGCTGCGCGTCCGTCCATTTTTTGAGTCGCGCGGGCTCGGCTTGCCCGAGGTTTGCCTTTTGCGCGAAATCGGTTTTCGGTAAATTAACGGTTTTTTTTAGTTCTAAAGGTTCAGTCATAATTTAGTGGTCAGCGGTCAGCGGTCAGCGGTCAGTTAAAACCAAATTCCGAGACCTTTGTAAAAAATCAAATTTTAGCATTTATCAAACGAAAAATCGCAAATCCAAAATCTAAAATCCAAAATCGAAAAAGTCCCAAGTCTTTTTTTCAGACTTGGGACTTCAGGACGAAAATCTAGTTTCGGCTCCGGCTTTAAGTAAAGTCCCTGCTGCTTTTAATAATTATTTCCCGTGTGAATCTCATAATTCCTATATATTTATGCCAAAAATTTGCGATATAGTCAAAAGTTCAACGGCTGAGATGACGTGAATACATCGAAACTAGTTTTATTTTACGAACGTCGCCGGTGCGGTTTACGTCTATTGAATTGATCGACGACGCGTTGCCTTGAAGCAACCGCCGAAATCAAAAATCTTTGTCCGATAAACCAATAGCGAGAAGGACAGCCAAAGTTCCAAATATAGCTATGCCGTAAAGCCAACCTTTCTTTGGATTGACTCTTTTGCCGCTGATGAGATTCTTCTCGCCGTCTCCGGTCTTAATTTTTTTTACTTCGGTATATTTGAAAGCGAGCGTCTGCTTTAAATCAATTTCCTCTATTTGAAAACCGTCCGCTTCGATATTGCTCACCTTTCCGTAAAAATCCCGCTCATCAAGTCTGATTACCGTAATCTTTCCGCCAACGCCAATTTTCTCAACTTGTTTTTTTAGTTTCTCCAGTTTTGCTGTTTTAATCTGTTTGGTTGACGATGAATCAGCAGGATTTGTTTGAGCAAAACACAAGTGATTACTCGAAATGATAATTGCCAAAAACGCTAAAGTTGATAAAAGTGTGTGTCGCATAATTTTTACTGTATATGAATTGCTTAATTTATTTACAGGTAAAGCCGGCGAACTATATGATTATCCCGAACCATTCCGCATAATAACCTTATATACGGAATCATTATATAATTATTTTCGGCTAACAAGTTTTTACTATAATCGTGCTGTATATTTATCGAACTTTGTATTCAACCGAATTATTCAGCCGATTAGTCTATTAGGTGATTTACGCGGCTTTCAACTATTTCACGAATTTTCGCCAGATTTTCTTCCGAATCGGCTTCAAAGCGCAAAACCAGAATCGCCTGCGTGTTTGAAGCGCGCACCAAACCCCAGCCGCCGTCGAACAAAATCCGCGCGCCGTCAATGGTAATGACTTCGTTTGTTTTGGCGAATTCTTCGGCGATGCGTTCGACGATTTCAAATTTTTGCTCGTCGGCGCAGTCAACCCGAAGTTCGGGCGTCGAAAAGGTTTCGGGCAAATCGCTCAAAAGTTCGGAGAGGGTTTTATCGGTTTTCGATAAAATTTCGAGAACTCTGGCGCCCGCGTAGGTTGCGTCGTCAAAGCCGTAAAACCGGTCGGCAAAGAAAATATGCCCGCTCATTTCGCCGGCGAGCGCGGCATGGGTTTCCTTCATTTTCGCTTTGATCAAAGAATGTCCGGCTTTCCACATGAGCGGTTTGCCGCCGCGTGCGGCGATGTCGTCAAACAGATTTTGCGAGCATTTTACTTCCGCGATGATCGTCGCGCCCGCGTTTTCTTTCAAGATTTCGCGCGATAATAAAACCATCAATTCGTCGCCCCAAATAATTCTTCCCGTTTCGTCGATCACGCCGATGCGGTCGCCGTCGCCGTCAAACGCGATGCCGAGATCCGCATTTGACGCTTTGACCGCGCGGATGCAGTCCTGCAGATTTTCCGTAACGGTCGGGTCGGGATGATGATTCGGAAAATTCGAGTCGGGTTCGGTGAAAAGTTTGACGAGCTCGACACCCAGATTTTCATAAACCGGCACCGCCGTGACGCCGCCCATGCCGTTGCCGCCGTCAACGACCGCCTTTAACGAGCGCGTTCCCAAAGAAATTCTCGACAAAATATCTTTTTCGTAATCGGCTAAAACTTCGATTTCTTCCGTTTTGCCCGCGCCGTTCGAAAAATCGCCGGACAGCGCGATTTGTTTGATCTCCTGAATCTGCGAACCGAACAAAGTCGATTTGCCGAGACAAATCTTAAAACCGTTGTGGTCGGGCGGGTTGTGCGAACCCGTGATCATCACGCCGCCGTCGACATCTTTCGTAAAAACCGTGTGATAAAGAACCGGCGTCGGAACCATGCCGATCAAAACCGCGTCGCCGCCGGTTTCGTTGAAACCGCGGGTTAAAAGCTCGCAAAATCGCGGCGAACTAACCCGCGCGTCAAAGCCGATCGCGATACGTTTTGCGCCGTTTCGGTTAAAAAATGTGCCGATCGCCTTACCCAGAAGCGCGACCGTGTCGTCCGTCAGATCGCGTCCGACAAGACCGCGAATGTCATATTCTCTGAAAATATTTTGGTTCATAAAGTTTCTGTAAATTGTAAATCGTTAATCGTTAATCGTAAATCGCGAACTGTCGATAAAAAGCGTTTCGCGATTTACGATTAACGATTTTCGCGCCTTTTGTTATACTAACGATTTACATTTGGGCAACAATCGTGCGTCTGACGGCATCGAAAATTGCGTCTGTCCGAAAAAAATTAGCATAAAATCGTTATGAAAAACTTGGTTCGCTTTTTATTTGTTCAATTTACCTTTCTGTTTATCGTCCCGGCGGTTCAGGCGCAAACGCCGACGCCGACCCCGACGCCGGCGATCGAAGACACTTCAAAAACCTTTGAAGTTCGGCTGCCGGTGACGGTTAAAGATAAGAAGAAAGAGCTGGTTTCGTGTCTGGAAAGTAAAGACACGAAGGATACTAAAGATAAAAAGAAGGTTTCGGTGCAGTGTTTTACGAAAAACGACTTTATCGTTTTAGAAGACGGCATCCCGCAGGAGATCACGTTTTTTTCCGACGAAAAAACGAATCCGCCGGTTTATGTCGGCGTTTTGATGGACACGTCGCCCTCGACCGCCGGGAAAATGGCGTTTTCAAAACGGGCGGCGAGCGATTTTCTTTACACCGTCGTGCGGCTTCGCAAAGACCGCGCCGCGTTTATGACCTTTGATAACGAAATCAATCTGATCCAGGATTTTACGGACAAACTCGACCTTTTGGACAAAGCCGTTGCAAAAGTAAAAAAAGTCGGTTCGCAAACCGCGCTGTATGATGCGATCTGGCGATTTTCCGATGAAAAACTGAGAAACGCGCCGGGCAGACGCGTGATCGTCATCATCACCGACGGCGACGACACATTCAGCCGCGCCGATATAAACGACGCGATCGATATTGCCCAGCGAACCGAAACGACGATTTTCGCCATCTCTACAAAGGAAGGTTTTCTTGGCGCCGTACCGGGCGTCGAAGCCGGCACGGTCAAGGACAAAGGCGACAAATATCTCGAGCGTTTGTGCGAGGAAACCGGCGGCGAGGCATTTTTTACGGGCGATATTTATGCGCTTGAAAAGGCTTTCAAGAAGATCAGCGAAGAGCTGCGGTCGCAATATATCATCACGTATCGTCCGGCAAATCAGGAATATGACGGACGCAAACGCAAAATCGAAGTTCAGTTTAAGAACAAGGAAAATACGGATAAATACCGGATTCGCAGTAAAACAGAGTATCGGTCGGTGCGCGATGCGCTGAAATAAGAAATCGAAAATCAAATTCGGCTCAATCCGCTATGAAACATTTAGTTCGTTTTTTGTCTTTTCAATTGATCTTTTTGTTTCTTGCGGTTGCCGTTTTAGCGCAAAAGCAGACTGTAAAACGACCGGTTGAAAATACTTCAAAAACTTTTGAGGTTCGTCTGCCGTTAACGATTACTGATTTAAAGAAAAATCTGATTATTTGTCAGGAAAGTAAGGAGAAAACAGCCGTTAAAGATAAACCGCCGGCGCACTGTTTTAAGAAAGACGATTTTGTTGTGTTGGAAAATGGTGTCCGTCAGAGAATCAGTTTTTTTACCGACAAAAAAACGAATCCGCCGTTTTACGTCGGCGTTTTGATGGATACATCGCCTTCGACGGCGGGAAAAATGGCGCTTTTCAAACGCGCGGCGAGCGAGTTTCTATACGAGGTCGTGCGGCTTCGCAAGGATAAAGCCGCGTTTATGACGTTTGACGACAAGATTAATCTGATACAAGATTTTACCGATAAACTCGACCTTTTGGATAGAGCTGTCGGTAAAGTGAAAAAGGTCGGTTCGCAAACCGCGCTGTATGATGCGATCTGGCAACTTTCCGATGAAAAACTCAGAAATGCGCCGGGCAGACGCGTGATTGTCGTCATCACGGACGGCGCCGACACAATCAGTCGTGCCAAATTAAATGATGCAATTGACATCGCCCAGCGAACCGAAACGACGATTTTCGGCATCTCTACAAAGGAAGGCTTTCCCGATAAAGGGTCGGATATTAAAACCGAAACGGGCAAGGATAAAAGCGATAATTATTTGACACGATTGTGTGAGGAAACCGGCGGTGCAGCTTTTTTTGCTAGTGATAACTATGCGCTTGAAAAGGCTTTCAAGAAAATCAGTGAAGCGCTTAGGTCGCAATATATTATTACGTATCGCCCGAAAAATCAGAGGTACGATGGGCGGAAACGTCGAATCGAAGTTCGATTTAAGAACAAGGAAAATACGGATAAATACCGCATTCGCAGTAAAACGGAGTATCGGTCGGTGCGCGATACTTTGAAATAAAAAGCAGGTTTGAGGAGTTGTAAAAATGAATTGGAAAAGTAAAATTTTGGTTTTATTGGTTGGATTGCTCGTCTTTAGCGGTGCATTTTTTAGTCAAGAAGCATCGCGGGCACAGCAAAAAGTTTCGCCGAGTCCGACCGCGACGCCGACTCCTGACATCGAAGAAGACGACGAACCGATCAAAATCGATACCGAAGTCGTCAACGTGCTTTTTACCGCCCAGGACAAAAACCGCCGTCTGCTCACGGATTTGAAAAAGGAAGACGTCAAGCTTATCGAGGACGGGCAAGTGCAGGAAATCATCGCCTTCGGTCGGCAGGTTGATCTGCCTTTGAGTCTCGCGATTTTGATTGACACGAGCTCATCGCAGGAAAGAACTTTGCCGGAAGAAAAATCGGCGGCGAAATCGTTTCTCGAATCGGTCGTCCGTCCGGCAAAAGACGAGGTCGCGATTGTTTCCTTTACGGGCGAAGCAACGCTCGAACA
>CADEFG010000047.1:13473-14565 GCA_902826505.1 uncultured Acidobacteriota bacterium | reverse complement strand
ATCAGATGTGCAGTTTCACGCGCCAATTCGCGTCGCCGTTTTTAACGCTCGTCTCGCTCCCGACATGGCTCGGAAAATCTCAAAAGACCGATGGAATTTATCAGCCGCAAAATAATTCGAGCCATGAAAAAGCGGTTTTCATCTTAAAAAATCTTTTCAAAAGCTTGCGCCGGAAGCTCGAAAAAGCAAAACCGCGCCACGCGCCAAAATCGGTCTGGTCGGATTATATGACCGAAAATCTGACGAACGACGCCGATTATGTCCGCCAAAAAATGGAAATTGTCGCGGATGTTTTAAAAAAACATACGCCGGCAAAAGTTTTGGACATCGGCGGCAACACGGGCGAATTCAGCCGGATCGCCGCGCAAAACAAGGCTTTTGTCGTTTCGATCGACAGCGATCCGGCGGTTATTGACCGCGTTTGGCAAACGGCGCACGACGAATCCTTAAACATTCTGCCGCTGGTCGTCGATATTGCGCGCCCAAGCCCGAGCGTCGGCTGGGAAAATAAGGAAAATGCCTCGTTTCTCGAACGCGCCGGCGGATTTTTCGACGCCGTTCTGATGCTCGCGGTGATTCATCATCTGATCGTCACGGAACGCGTGCCGCTCGATAAAATTCTCCGGCTCGCGGTTGATCTAACGACCGATCTGCTGGTTATCGAATTCGTCGCGCCCGATGATCCGATGTTTCGCCAAATCGCGCGCGGACGCGATCATCTGCATCAGGATCTAACCAATGAAAGTTTTAAAAAAACTTGCGAAAAATATTTTAACGTCCTGAGCTTTCGGCAATTGCCGCGGAAAACGCGCTGGCTTTACGTTTTGCAGAAAAAGGAAAAAAGTTGATGCGAAATCTGATTCTTGCCGTTTCGCTTGCCAATCTCTGTTTTATTTCGGTTTGGCAAGCGATTCTCGCGCCGCCGTTTAACGGTTATCATCTCGAATCGCCGCCGTTCGGCGTCAACGCGCTCGCGCTCGCAACCGACGTTTTGCTTTTCGCATTTTTGATCTGGCTGACGTTTTTAACGATTAAAAAATACGCCCCAAAACGCGGGCAATTTTTTATCCACGGCGCTTTTTTTTGTTTAAC
>CADEFG010000047.1:0-13463 GCA_902826505.1 uncultured Acidobacteriota bacterium | reverse complement strand
ACATGCGGAGTGAGCACCGCGTTCGGGCACTCCAACAGCCCTGGGTTTAACTGGTGCTCGCGCTCAAAAACGTCGCCAAACATCTTTTCGGGACGATCTCGATTCCCGTTCTAGCTGCGATTTTCGGCAAAATCTGGGCGGTTCTGATCGTTTGTGTCTTCTTTATCTTCGTCATCTTGATGCTCGCAAAATGGTTTGCCGCCGTGGTCAGGATTTCGCGTTTTATCGTTTTGCTGCTCGCGCCGCTGACGGTTATTTTCTTTGCCCAGGCGACAATTTTGATTTTCCAGACCGAATTCACCGCACCAGCGA
This sequence comes from uncultured Acidobacteriota bacterium, assembly GCA_902826505.1. Lineage (GTDB taxonomy): Bacteria > Acidobacteriota > Blastocatellia > Pyrinomonadales > Pyrinomonadaceae > JAFDVJ01. The sequence continues at coordinate 13,151 of CADEFG010000047.1, read as the reverse complement.
AAAGCAATTTTCCGGCAAACCGATCGTCGAAAATCTCAACGCGCGTCGTTTGGATAATCTTCGACGAATTCGATTATCGCGCCGCGTTCGAAGATCGTCCCGAACTGCTTAAACTTCCCGAAATCGACCGCCTTGCGGGCGAATCTTTTTTTGCGGTGAACGCTTTTCCGCCCGCCGGCGAAACGCTTTTGTCATTGCCGTCCTTAACGACCGGCAAGATCGTGACGCAAACGAAAATGCAAAGCCCGACGAATTTAGGCGTGCGGTTTGCGGGCGAAACCGACTTTACAAACTGGCGCACCGCACCGAATATTTTCACCGCCGCAAACAAGATCGGCGCGAACGTCGGCGCGGTCGGCTGGTTTCACCCGTATTGCCGGCTGTTTCCCGACGCGATTGATAAATGCGTGATGACCAAAAACTATTCCGGCTGGTTTCCCGACAAACATCCGGGCGGTTTTCCGGCAAGCCTCACCGATTATTTCTGGCGGCTCGGCTTAACCGTTCCGATCGTCACGAGTTTTCTGCCGAAAGTTGACGATTATCTGGCGGAACGGGAAAATTTTATCGCGATCATCAAAAATCTTTCGCGCGACGGCGCAGAAATGGCGACCGACCGCGATCTTTCGCTCGTCTTGCTCCATTATCCGGTGCCGCACCAGCCATACGTTTATCACTCTGATTCGGGCGAATTTTCAGAAAAAACCGGCGCGAATTATTTCGATCATCTCGCGCTTGCCGATAAAATTTTCGGCGAGCTGCGCCGCGCAATGGAACGCGCGGGAATTTGGAACGAAACGACGGTCATCGTTTCGTCCGATCATTGGTGGCGCACGATGAACTGGCAAACCGAAGGAAATTGGACTGCCGAAGAAGCGGCGATCGCCTCGGCGGAAAAAGATTTTCGCGTGCCGTTCATCGTCAAACCCGTAAACCAAACGGCGGAAAATCATCTGGTTTACGACGCGCCGTTCAATACCGTCCTGACCCACGATCTTTTGCTCGCGATCCTCAGCGGCGAAATTGCTTCATCGAAAGAGATTGCTTCGTGGATCGACGCTCATCGCACGTTCGGAAAACTCGATTACCCGAACGCCGCAAAATAAGTTTATTTTGTCATTTTATCTTCCCTGCCAAAAAAGTCTTGCCGCCCGAACTGAAAACAAGATGCGTGATTTTCCCGCCCGGATCCGTTATAAAAGTAACTTCGGAAGGTCCGCCACCGAGTTTATACTTGCCCAAATGATCGATTAAGATATTTGAAACATTGTTTCTTTCCGCGACAAAAAAACCGTCCTGCCGATAAATTTTAATCTTATCGCCCGGCGCAATCTCATATTCGCCGGGAAAATCTTCCTGCAATTTTTCCGTTATTTGGCTGGGCGGCAACTCCGTCCGGCGCAAATCTTCGATTTCTTTGGTCATCGCGTCGAGCAGCGATTCGACGATCTTTTTGCCTTTTTCGCGCGTTGCAAGCGTCGCGTCGCCGAAAACGCCCGACGGCAGATAAACTCCGAATTTCGAGTTTGGATTTCTCGTCGGGCGCAATCTCGAACCTTTGTCAACACCGTAATCTTTAACGGCTTTTTTCATATCGACCACTTGCGGTGCTATGAAAAGCATCTGCGAAGTTTCGATCTCGTCGGCGTGCGTTCCTTTCTCCTGTTTTTGAATGTCTTTCGAAACGACCGGCAGTAATTTCTGTAAATCCGTAAATTGAAGTAAAATTCCCTGTTCCTTTAAGGTTTCGGCAGCTTGCGCAAGCGGCGTATTAGTCGTCAAACCGATATTTACGACGTAAAACCGCTTGACACCGTAGCGCGCCAGACTCAAACAAATGTCTTCGATCATTTCACGGCTGACCGACAGCCGGAGAGTTGTCGACCCCGGAAACTCAATAAACGGCGGGTAAAATCCGTAATTTACCGAGGGCGCGATGATAACTTCCGAACGCTCCGCGATTTGATTTTTGAAATATTCGGCTTGAATGAAATCCGTGTTGAGCGGCAAATGCGGACCGTGTTCTTTCGCCGCCGCGCCGAGCGCGATGACCACGACCGAATCCGGCTTGAGAGCTTTTTCGGCTTCAATCCACGAAATATTTTCTAAAAAAACCGCTTTTGTTTTAGCCGTTTTCTTGAATTGGGAATTAACCATCGTAAAGAGCAAACAAATAACCAAGACAACTCCGCAATATCTTTTCATAAAAAGCTCCGTTTGAAATTTCAAGGTTGAAAAAATTCGTCGTGCAATCTTTTGATGACTTCGCCAATGACGTTTTCTTCGACGACAAACGTCATATTGACGCTCGACGCGCCGTGTGAGATGAGCGAGATGTTGTAATCGGCAATCGCCGTGAAAATTTTTCCGGCAACGCCCGAAGTGTCGCGCAAACCCGAGCCGACGACGCAGACCACGGCTTGATTCGGTTCGATCTCCACGGTGCCGATGCGCTGCAAATCTTTGACGACCGCTTCGAGCGCGTCGGTGTTGTCGAGCGTTAATGAAACGGAAACTTCCGAAGTCGTAACGACATCGATGACGGTGCGGTGACGCTCAAAGATCTGAAAGATCGCGCTCATAAAACCGTACGCCCCGAGCATTCGCGCCGAGGTGATATGCAGGATCGTGATGCCTTTTTTGTAGGCGATCGATTTGACCAGACGCGGCGTTGTCTGCGACGACGGCAGAATCATCGTGCCTTTTTCCGAAGGCTCGTGCGAATTGCAGACGCGCACCGGAATTTGCAGATCGACCGCCGGCTGGATCGTTTTCGGATGCAGAACCTTCGCGCCGAAATAGGCAAGCTCGGCGGCTTCTTCGTAGGAAAGAGTTTTTAAGGTTCGCGCTTCGGGGCAAATTCGCGGATCGCAGGTTAAAACGCCCGTCACGTCCGTCCAGATCTGGATTTCTCGCGCCTTGAGCGCCGCGCCGACGAGCGCCGCCGAATAATCCGAACCGCCGCGTCCGAGAGTCGTCGTTTCACCGCCGCGACTCGCCGCAATAAAACCGCCCATCACGGGAATTTCGCCCGCATTGATCAAAGTTTGCAGTTCGAGCTGAATCAGTTTTTCGGTTTCGTCCCAGATCGGCGCGGCTGAACCGTATTCGTCGTCGGTGACGATCAAACGGCGCGAATCGGCGTGCCGCGCATTCAAACCTTTCGCCGCGCAGACAAACGCCAAAAGCCGCGACGCTAATTGTTCGCCGTAAGAAACGATCGCGTCTTTGAGCATTTGCAATGGAAGCGAGCGGCGCGAAACGCGCATCAGCAAATCGCTCAACTCTTTTTCGGCAAAATCCAGTTCGACCTGAAAAAGTCTTTGTTCGGCATCACCGGTCAGCTCACGCGAAACCGTTTTGTGGCGCTCGAAATGCGTTTCAAGTGAGAGAATCGCGTTTTCGACCTCGCCTTTTTTCGCCAGCTCAAACGCGCTGAGCAAAGCGTCCGTCACGCGTGACATCGCCGACGTGACGACGACCGGCGAATTTGCCTGCTCGCCCGCGACAATCGAAGCGACGCGCGCAAAAGCTTCCGCGTCCTGGACGCTCGTTCCGCCGAATTTCATGACAGTCGGTTTTAAATCGCTCATAAAAAAAGTCAGCCGTTGACGCGCACGACTGACTTGCTTTTTACAGAAAATCTTTGAAAACAGTCGCAGCGCTCCAACGAAAATTCGTTGACAGTTTAACGGATTTAGCCGTTATAACCAACCCGTTCGCCTTGAAGAAAAGCAAAACGGATTTCGGCGGTTTGTCCCTTTCACCCGTGCGCGTCGAACGAGCCTTCAAAACTCTTCCGCGCCGGTTACTGATGAAAACCGCGCCTCTACGTTAATTTTTGAAATATCAAATCTTCGGAATCTACCCGAAACCGGGAAATTGTTAGGCTAAGGGTTTGCCAGAAATCTGTCAAGTTGCGCGCTATTCAGCGTCTTTATCAACCCAGCCTTTCGTTAAAACCGCGACGATCAAAAATAGCGGGAGCAGATAAATAATATAGTGGTTAAAATTCTCCAGAATTCCGGCAGCGGTTTCCGAGACCTTTTCCAGAGTTTTGAGAATTACGCCGATGATTGCGCCGCTCATAAATATCGAAACCGGAATCGCGAAATGCTTTCGGTTTTTTAGATCGCCCAGACCGAACCACGTCATCAAACCTGCCAAAAGCCCGATCGCGCTGAGCAGAATTATTTGAAATGGCGCGGACGGCGGAAGTGTTTCCAGTGGTCTTTGCAGAACGAAAATATCCATAAAAATAATCGCCCCGACAACTCCGACAAAAGATAAAAGAAAAGTTCCCGGCAAAAATAAAAATGCTTGTTTCAAGAAATTGAAGAAAGCGTGATTTTTACCGCGAAATTCCCGGTCTGCTTCGCGCGTCAGAATCTTTGCGCCGAGCGCAAAATTCAAAGCTTCATTTTGATCGTGGTTTTCAATATCGAAAAATTCGTCAAAAGATTTTTCGGTTTTGGTTTCTGTCTTTAATTTGCTCATAATTTTTCTTCCCGCAGATTTTAGTTTTGATTGACAGTTTGACCAGCAAAGATCATTCCTTACCGGATTTTTTATCAACCCAATCTTTGACCAAAACCGGCACGATCAAACCGATCGGAAACAAATAGACCGCGTAGCCGAAATCGTCGATGATCTTTGCGGCGATCCAAAATATATTCTCGGCGGCGCGGACAAACGCTCCGATCATTGCGCCCGAAATGATGATCGAAGCCGGGATCGCGAAATGTTTTTTGTTTTTTAAATCGCCGAAACCGAACCAGGTCATAAAAATTCCCAGAAATCCGATGAAATAAATAGGGAGAAAAAGTTTTGAGAAAAAAACGTTTTTTTCAAAAGGACTCGTGACGGCGAGCGCGGTTCCGAGACTGATAAAAAACAAAAGAAAAGTTCCCGGCAAAAATAGAAACGCCTGTTTCAGATAGCTGACCCAAGGTTTATCTTCCGCCGCATAACTTTTCTCGTCCTCGAGCTTCGACAAAGCGGCGCGATTGACAAAATTTTGGAGAGCCTTGTTTTCAAAGCGGTTTTCATCATCAAAAAATGCGTCGACAGTTTTTTTTGTTTCGCTCCCGGTCTTCACTTCTTTCATAAAGTGCGCTCCTTATAAATCAGTAAAATAAACCTATTCTAGCGACTTAAACAATCCGCATCAAGCATTTTTTTCAGGGCTTTTGAAATTATGTTTTGATTGCTCAAAACTTTCGCGTCAATTAAATTCGACGGTTTCCGTTCGATTGATGCGCCCGATCGTTTGATAACCGAAAAGCTCGATCTGCGGCGAAAGATAGGTTTCCTTGACGGGCTGATCTTTGACGAGATCGGTGCTCAGATATTTTTTGTTGTCGTCGGCAAAGACGGTCGCGACAACCGCGTCACGCCCGAGTTTTTCACGCGCCGTCAAAGCGCCCAAAAAATTCGCGCCCGACGAAATCCCGACGCCGAGCCCGAGTTCGGCGGCGAGCTTTTGCGCCATCAGGATCGAATCGCCGTCGGAAACCGTGACGACTTCGTCGAGCGTTTCGAGCGCACAGATCGCCGGAATAAATTCGTCGGAAATTCCCTGAATCCGGTGACTTCCGACCTTACAGCCGGTCGTTAAGGTCGGCGATTCAAGCGGTTCGAGCGGGTGCAGCTTGATCTGCGCGTCTTTTTCGCGCAAATATTTCGCAACGCCCATGATCGTCCCGCCCGTTCCGACACCGGCGACAAAAGCGTCGGGTTTTAAGCCGACCGACGCGAGCTGCGACCAGATTTCGGGCGCGGTTCCTAAGTAATGCGCCTGCGGGTTGGCTTCATTGGAAAATTGATGCGAGAGAAAAACGTTTTCGTGTTCACCGGCAAAACGGTCGGAAAGCGCGATACTGCCGACAAATCCGCCTTCTTCGCGGCTCACCAGCACAACCTCTGCGCCGTAGCTTTTGATCAGCGAAATTCGCTCACTGCTCATCCAATCCGGCATATAAATCCGCACCGGATTTCCGAACGCGTGCCCGAGCGCGGCAAATGCGATGCCCGTATTGCCGCTCGTCGCTTCGACTACGCAGTCGCCTTTTTTGATTTGCCCCGCCGCGTAGGCTTCTTTCAAAATATGCAAAGCCATCCGGTCTTTGATACTGCCCGAAAGATTCAGATGTTCGGCTTTTGCAAAGATCGTCCGCCGTTCGCCTTTGTATTTGAAATGAACGGCAAGCAGCGGCGTATTGCCGATCAAATTTTCGACATAGAGCGATTTTCCCGCGCCCGCGAAATGGTTTTGATATTCGATCAGATTCGCAGAATTCATAATTTCCGCGAGTATTCTAACGCGAAAAGCAGATTTCGACACGCGTCCGACGAATAAAAGAAATTAATGAATAGTTTAACGAAACTTGCCTGGATTTTACCCGCACACGGCTTGGCACAAAAAGTCGGCGCGGGGCGTTCGGGAATCGGGAATCGGAAATCGGAAATCGAATAAAACCTTAGATCTTGAAGTGAACCGGACATTTGGCTTGCCGATTGACGATTCCCGATTCCCGCGCTTTATGACGTTTTTGGGCAAAGCTCCCGCACACAAAACCGCGCCGCCGTCGATTTTATTTTGCGCCGTCGTTTTGCGGTTACTTCTGCCCGGAGTTCGCCGCGCCCGACGATTCGCCGCCGGTAACGGTGAATTCAAAACCGTCTTTGCTTTCCGCGAGTTTGACATCATTGGCATTAAAGGCTTCCAAACGAATGCGATACAAGCCGTTTTGAAGCGGTTTATCGGGTTTGTAATTGGTCGCGCCTTCAATTTTTTGCGCCGCAATGCTGGTCGAATCGGATTCGTATTTGTCGGGCGAAACGCTCAATTTATAATACGCCGCGTCCGGGTATGCATCCCATTTAAATTCGAGGCTCGGCGCGTCGGCTTTGGCTTTCGGTTTCGGGTTTTGAATTTTCAGATCGTCTTTGAAAAGATTTGTCTCGGGCGCGAAAAATGTCTGGTCGGCTTCGAATTTGTATTTCGCCGAAGAAATGCCGAAGCCTTTGGTCGCAAAAATGTAGTTTTTCGTGTCGAAAACCTGAACTATCAAGCCTTCATAAACCTTCGGCGGAATATTGGCGATCAGATATTCACCGCCGGCATCGGTTTTTGTTTTGTAGGATTCTCCGTCGCAGCCGCCGAGATACCTGTTAAATTTTTCGCAAACTTTGACTTCGACATTCGGGACGGGCTTTTCGTTAAAGAGAACTTTGCCCTGCACGTTTGCCTTGCCCGCTTCGGGTTTGGCTTTTTCGGTTCCCGATTCCGATTCGACAAAATCGCCGTCGCCGACCTTTTCGGTTTTCGGTACGTCTTTTTTCGCGTCGGTCGCGGAATTTGTCCGGCTCTCGCCGGTCGTGTTATTTTGCTTTGCCGCGCTGCAGCCGAACAATCCGAGCGCTGCCATTAAAAAAACCGCCGTTAGAATTCTAGTCATAAATCACCTGTTGCATTAATTACCCTGACAATCTAAGTTCGGTTGACAAGTAAACGAAAAAAACCAAAGTAATAAATTTACTCGGTTTCCTTATCAATCCAACCTTTAACTAAAATCGGAACGATCAAAATCAAAGGCAGCAGATAGATAAAATATTTATCCAGTTCTTCGAGAAATCCGCCGCCGAACAAACCGGCGATCACTTTCATGACTGCCGCGATTGCTGCTCCGGTAAAAATGATCGAAGCCGGAATCGCGAGATGCTTTTTATTTTTCAGATCGCCCAGACCGAACCACGTCATAAAAATCCCCAAAACGCCCAGTGCGGTGAGCAGAATTGTCTGAAAAAGTGCGGACGGTATGCCGAACAGACTGATCTGAAAAGGCGCGGACGGCGGAAGCGTGCCCGACGATATTAAGAAAATAACAAAATCAATCAAAATAACCGTGCTGACAAAACCGACAAAATATAACAGAAATGTGCCCGGCAGAAATAAGAGGATTTGTTTCAGGAGATTCGGAAAAGGATTGGTTTTGCCGGTGAGATTTTCGGCGGATTCGAGCGTCGAAGGATTTGCGTTGTCCGTAAAGCTAAGCGCATTGTTTTCTTCCGCAATTTCACTTTCAAAAAACGAATCGAAAGATTTCTCGGATTTGTCTTCGACTTTTGCCTTTCTCATAACTTTCCTCGCAAACCAAAAAGATGAAAATAATTTTAGTTTACCCGGCTAAAGTTTAGCAAGAAAATTTTTCGCAAAATCAGCCGAACCTAGCCGCAAAGAACCGCGCCGCCGTTGATGTTGAGGATTTCGCCGGTGATGTGGCGCGACCAATCCGAGAGCAAAAAGCAGATCGAAAGCGCGACATCGTCGGTCAGCGCCATTCTTTGGAGCGGGATCGAATTTATCACTTTGGCTTTATATTCCGCGTCTTCGAAAACCGGTCTGACCATCGCCGTTTCGATCCAGCCGGGCGCGACCGCATTGACGCGAATGCGCGGGCAAAGCTCCGCGGCGAGCGCTTTGGTAAACGAAATTTGTCCGCCTTTCGATGCCGCGTAGTTCGAGAAATTGGCTTCGCCGCGCTGTCCGGCGGTCGAGCTGACCAGGACAATTGCGCCCGACGGCTGTTTTTTCATCGAAGGCACGCACGCTTTGGTCATCGCCCAGGCGGCTTTGAGATTGGTATTTAAAACCTTGTTCCAGGTTTCCTCCGTCATTTCCTCGATCGGCGCGCCTTCCCAGATTCCCGCGTTCAAGACAAGCAGATCGATCTTGCCGAATTTTTCGATCGCTTTGTTTGCCAGCGTTTGCGCGTCCTGCCAGATCGAAACATCGCCCTGCACCGCCAGAGCATCCGCGCCTTTTTCCTTGCAGAGCGCGACGACATTCTTTGCTTTTTCTTCTTCTTTCAGGAAATTAATGACGACATTCGCGCCCGATTCCGCCAGTCTTAAAGCCGTTGCGCGACCGACGCCGCGAGATGCGCCCGTGATGACGGCGGTTTTTCCTTGAAAAAGATTCGCGGGCAGTTTGATTTCGACGGGCTTTTCGGTCATAGATTTTTTCTCTGCGAACTGTGCGCTTCTGTGCGAAACATTATTTTGTCACACAGAGGCGCGCAGCTCGCAGAGTTTAAGATGAATTTTTTAAGAAATACTTTGTGTTATAAAATATGCCTCAATTTTATTCAAATGACAAAACCTACGACCGGTCAGAGGGCTTTTTGTCATCGACCAAACTTTTTGCCAGCAAAGGCGCGATCAAAGCGAGCGGGAAAAAGTAGATCCCGTATTCGAAGACGTATTTCAGACCGCCGATCGTTGAAAAAAGCGCGAAAGTCGCGCATCCGACCGCGATGACCGAGAGCGGAATCACGAGATGTTTCGGATTTTTCAAATTTCCGAGTCCGAAGATCGTCAGAAAACCGCCGATCAGCAGCACCATCAAAAGAGTGAACGGATTTTGGAGAAATTCAAACGAAAAGATCGAGAGCGTAAAAAAGAATATATAAAGCGCGCCCGGGAAAAAGATAAAGACGCGCTTGAGAATTTTCACCAAACGATCGCCTTTTTCGCTTAACGGCGCGGCTGTTTCCTCTTTGCGCAAGGCGGAATCGGAGGCAACGCTCAGACTGTTTTCTCCAAAGTTTTCCTGATCGTGCTCAAAAAAAGCATTGACGGCATTGTTTATTCGTTGTTCGATTTTTGTTTTTCTCATTGTTGTTAAAGGTTCGGAACGAGGAATGACGGCAGTAAACCAAACTTATTTTACCTTTTATTTCTGCCGCATGACAACAATTTTTTCAACCGGCGAGCTGTCTGTTTTGCGCGCTTTTTCGGAAAAGATCGGCGGGCAGTTTGTTTTCAGACGACGTTTCGCTCATTGCGCGAATTTTATTCGGCGAACAATAATTTCGACCGTCTCGCCGCTGCTTGGCGGGTTGCCGCGAAACAGCCAGAGATTCAGATAAAGCGGCATCGGCGTCGCAGAAATGTATTTTCCGGGATTTTCCGGCGCGAAATTCCATTCCGAGATCAAATCTTTGGTGTCGTGCCCGTGAAAAGACTGAAAGGAAATATTCCGCGCGGCGCGCGTAAAAATATGCGTCGTGTAATCGCCTTCGAGCGCGAGCGGAAAACTAAACGTGCGTTCGGCAACGTCTTTTTCGTTCGCCCAAACGGTGTAATTTCCGATGTTGTTTTCGTCTTTGCCCCATCTCGAAAATTCAATATCGACCTCGCCCAAACCGTCGCGTTCGGATTTCGGCGGGTAAGCGAACAAACCGAAGACGACGTTTTTGTCCAAACGGTCGATCCTGCCGATGATCTCGAAAGTAAATTTGCCGAATTGAAATTTGTCTTTGGTCTTGAGCTCGGCGCAGCTCCAAACGCCGTCCGCACGGCGGCTGACGGCGAGATGCAAAAAGCCCTTTTCATCGACCCAAACATTGTCCTGACGCCAGACATTATCGGCAGGCGCGCCTTTCCGCGCTTCGCGCACGACCCATTCAAAACCCGAGAAATAAAGAGTTTTCGCGCCAACCGGAAACGTCGAAAAAAACGCGGCTAAAACGGACAAGAAAACGGCGACCGGCTTTTTCATAAAATTATTATGCTTTGGAAAAACACCGATTCAAAACGGATTTTCAGACTTGGCGCGGTTTTCAATTTTGATCCGGCTTCAAAATCAGTTTTCCATGTAATAAACCTTCTGATATTTTTCGCCCGTGATCTTCCATTCTTTGCCGTTTTTTTGAAATTGAAGTTTGGTGTGCGCCTTTCCTTCCAAAAGATCGGTCGCGGTTTCGTAAGACCATTCTTTGTCGAAAACGGCGGTCGCCTGATTGCCGCCCGCATCGACGGCAACGCGCAGGTTCGTTACGTTGATCTCGATCTCGCTGTAATCGTTAAACATTTTCTGGGCTTCGGTGCGGATTTCCGCCAGACCGACGCCGGTTTTGTCAAAATAATCGACCTTTTCGGCGTATTTGCTCAAATAGTCGGGCAATTTTCGCGCTTCCGCCGCTTTTTTCCAGAGTTCGACCGCATCGGCAATTTCTTTTTTAACGTCTTCCGAACCGGAGCTGCTCGACGGCTGAGAATTTGAATTCGGCGGTTGGCTGAGTTCATCCAAAACCGGGTTCGAAGTCGAATTATTCGCGGGCGGAGTTTGCGCGGCGATCGCGGGCGTCGCGGCATCGGCGGGATTTGTGGTTTGCACCGCCGCCGGTTTGTTTTGATTTTTGAGATAAAACCAGCCGCCGAAACCAGCCCCGGCAATCACGAATAAAACGGGGAAAACCGCGAGCCAGAGCTTTGCCGAAGATTTGGATCTTTCGGGTTCCGCATAAGATCGCGGCGGCTGAACCGGCAAGCTTTGCGTTTTTTCCGGGTTGAGCGGCGGCGCGAAAAGATTCATTTCCTCGGTTCGCAAAATATTATCGGCGGTCAGCGAATTATTGAACGAAACCGTGTCGATCGTGCTTTGGCGGGGTTCGCCCGCGTGCAAAGCGGTGCCGTCCTGCAAACAAAAACGAAGCGTCGCATCGGTATATTGATTATGACAAGCGGGACAATATTTCATATTTTCTTTTCTCGGATCGGAATTGGCGGTCGGTTTAATTTTGAAATTGGCGGAAATCCGAAGGCGCTCGTCTCCGAATTTTTGATCTGGCAGGTTTCCCTCTAAATATGATAATGGATTTATAAAGGTTTATTCAATAGTTTTATTTTCGTAAATTGTAAACGATCAAAACGCTTTCGAGCCCCGATAGATCAGGGCGGTTTCAACTTTCCGGACGCCGCGATCTTGTCCGCAAATAAGAGAAAAAAGACACTTATGAAAAAAAGCGACAAACCCGACGCGTTTCGGCGGCGTCTTACCCAAGTTGGAAGGGCAAAAATTAAAAGATCAAGGAGTAAAAAAATCATGAAAAAAACAATCGGGTTAATTTTTGCGGCGCTTTTATTGGTCGCCGGTTTTTCGATCGACTCTTCCGCCCAAAGGTATTACGGACAGCGCAGCGTCAACCAGCGCGAACGCCGCCAGCAACAGCGCATTTATCAGGGCGTCCGAAGCGGACGGCTCAACCGGCGCGAAACTTATCGGCTGCAGCGCCAGCAATATCGTCTGTACCGGACGGAATCGAGATACCGCCGGTCGGGCGGCGGATTATCGTGGCGCGAACGCTATCTTTTGCAGCGTCGTTTGAACCGGACGAGCCGCAATATTTACCGCCAAAAACACGACCGTCAACGCCGCTATTATCCGCGCCGACGGCTGTAATAATTAAAACTTACAATTAAAAAAAATAACGAAAGACGAGTTTCACGACTCGTCTTTTTTGCGAGATCGCCTAAAATAAAATTGGTAGTAAAAAAAAAGAAAGCTATCTGCTTTGGTAATGAATCGGATGATTCTGCTCTTATAATGCATTGCCGTCGGCTTTAGCTGACGGAAAAAGTTTCAATTAATAAACAGGCTTTAGCCAAATTATAATTAATAGTATTCCTTAGCTGATTTAGCTCAAGCAGATCGATGATTGATAAATTTATTTAATTTGGCTAAAGCCGTGACTTGATTATCAACCAATTCCGTCAGCTAAAGCCGACGGCAATTCAGCTAAAGCGGAAACTTCCGATTCATTACCAAAGCAAAACCTTCCAATAAAAAAAACATTACTTTTATTTCATTGCTATAAAATTTATGAACGACCAAAACACTTTCGAGCATCAACCCATTGCGTGGACGCCGACCGAAGACGTCATCAGAAAAGCTCAATTAACGCGCTTTATGAAACAAACGGGCGCGCGCGACTTCGACGAAGTTTATCAGCAATCAATCGAAAATGTGGAAGAATTCACCGCTGAAGTTTTGCGCTTTCTGGACATCAAATTCGATCCGCCGTATGAAAAACTGCTCGATACTTCCAAAGGCATCGAATGGTCAAAATGGTGCGTTGGCGGCGGACTGAACATCACCGAGATGTGCGTTGACCGTTGGGCAAAGGATGAAAAGACTAAAAATCAACCTGCCATCATTTGGGAAGGCGAGGACGGAGAAGTTATTACATTTACATATACTTCTTTGTCGGGATTAGTAACTTTTTATTCTGCATGTTTAAGAGGACAAGGATTAAAAAAAGGTGATGCCATTGCGATACATTTGCCGATGACAATAACAACTGTCG
>CADEFG010000046.1:5305-14606 GCA_902826505.1 uncultured Acidobacteriota bacterium | reverse complement strand
CTGAGCTTTGCCCAAAAACCCGGGAGTTTTTTCTTAACAATTGACGATTTCCGATTTCTGATTCCCGGCTTGAATCTTTTGGTACAAAATACTGCTGCTGAATATCGGCAAAACGGATTTGAAAACGCGCCCGGCGAAGGATTAAAATTTTCGTTAAACGCGCGGAGTTTATGAGCAAAGTAATTCAAATACTGATCGCCGACGATCACCCGATCGTTCGCCAGGGTTTGCGCCAAACGATCGAAAGCGCCGGGAGCGAATTTGAGATCGTCGGCGAAACGGGCGACGGCGCGGAAACGCTCGCCGCAACGCGCCGCTTTCGTCCCGCGATCATCATTCTCGACATCGATCTTCCGAAATTGGACGGTTTTCAAGTAACTGAGGCTCTGCGCGAAGAAAAGCTCGAATCGAAAGTGATTTTTCTGACCGTTCACCGCGAAGAAAGTTTTATGCGCAAAGCTCTCAATCTGGGCGCGGCGGGCTATGTTTTGAAAGACAGCGCGATCACCGACATCGTCGCGGCGATTCGCGCAGCGACGATGAATTTGCCGTTCATCAGCCCGGCGATGACCGCCTATTTGATAAAACCCCAAACCGCCGCCCGGCAAATCGGCGATCTGCAATCCTTAACACGCGCCGAGCGGCGTGTTCTGCGGCTCATCGCGCAGTATAAAACGACGCACGAAATCGCCGAAACGCTTTTCGTCAGCCCGCGCACGGTCGAATCTCATCGCGCCAACATCGCTCAAAAACTCGGTTTGCGCGGCAGTCATTCGCTGATGCGCTACGCGCTCCAACATTTAGCCGAGATCGAACGCGATTAAAGAACTTTCGTCTTGAGAAAAAACTTCCTTTTTTCTTTCCTACCATAAAAAATCAGTAGTTCTACGTAGAAAAATCAGTAAATCTGCCGATGGCAAACGCCTTTTTTTCTGCCAGACTTTTTATACAGCACAGATCACGCATTGAAAAAAAAGCGCAGACACAATGAAAATCCTACTGGTCGAAGATAACAGCGAAATGCGCCGTTTGATAAAAAGTATGATTGCCGAGATCGCCGTCGAAATCTATGAAGCGAGCGACGGCGCAGAAGCCGTCGGGCTTTACCGGGCGGCGCGTCCCGATTGGGTTTTGATGGATGTTTTTATGAAACCGACGGACGGTTTGACGGCGGCGGCGGCGATCAAAGATTTGGATTCCGGGGCAAAGATCGTTTTTGTCTCGAATGAAACCGACAAGCGAACCCGGGCGGCAGCGAAAAACGCGGGCGGCACGACATTTTTCGGGAAAGACGATCTGCTCGGTTTGCTCGAATTCTTAAAGGAAGAAAAGTTAAAGATTTGAAAATTGAAGAATCGAAAAATTCAAAAAACTTAATCTGTTTTCAAATGATTGAAGGCTAGAAGCTATCTCAAAAACACTTTTGCCGCTTACTTTGCAGCATTGCGTCTGTGCGGGAAACTTCTTTTTCTCCCGCCAAGGGGCAAAGTCGCCAAGAAAACGCAGAGGCTTTCGTCCGATTAATTTATTTTTGAGATGGCTTGTAATTTAAATTTTGTCTCCCAAACAAAACGAACTTCGTGCATTTAGAACTGTAAATGCCGGGATAAAAAAACAAAAACGTCCGATTTTTACGGGCGAAAACAAAAGGAAAATAAGGAAAGACAAAGGGAGAAATATTATGAAAATCGTAGTAATCGGCGGTTCGGGCTTGATCGGATCGAAAGTTGTCAACAATCTTCGTCAAAAAGGACATGAAGTCCTGGCGGCGTCGCCTGCTTCGGGCGTCAATACCATTACGGGCGAAGGGCTCACGGAAGCGCTCGCCGGTGCGGAAGTCGTGATTGACGTCGCGAATTCGCCGTCGTTCGAGGACCAAGCGGTTTTGGAGTTTTTCGAAACTTCGGGACGAAATCTGCTGGCGGCGGAAATTTCTGCGGGTGTCAAACATCATATCGCGCTTTCGGTCGTCGGCACCGAACGGCTTCCCGACAGCGGTTATCTGCGCGCCAAAGTGGCGCAGGAAAAACTGATCAAGGAATCCGGCATTTCTTACACGATCGTCCATTCGACGCAGTTTTTCGAGTTTTTGGGCGGCATCGTACAGGCGGCGACCGACGGCGATACGGTTCGCCTTCCGGCGGCTTTTATTCAGCCGATCTCGTCGGATGACGTCGCGGCGGCGATGACCGAGGTCGCGCTCGGAACGCCGCGCAACGGCACGATCGAGATCGGCGGACCGCAGAAATTCCGGTTCGCCGATCTGGTGCGGCAATATCTGAGCGCCAAACAGGATGCGCGTCAGGTAATTGTGGACGCGCATGCCCGCTATTTCGGCACCGAACTAAACGACGGGTCGCTCGTCCCCGGCGAAAAAGCGCAGATTTTCCCGACGACCTTTGACGCGTGGCTCGGACGCCAGGCAAAAGCGGCATAATTTGCAATCAAAAAAAAAATTAAAAGGAGAAACGAAAAATGAAAGACAAAGCAGAAAAAACAGTAGTATTGGTTCACGGCTCGTTTGCCGACGGTTCGAGCTGGGAGAAAGTGATTCCGCTGCTTCAGGCAGAAGGTTTGAATGTCGTCGCCGTCCAAATCCCTTTGAACGGTCTTGCCAACGATGTCGACGCCGCGAAAAGAGCGATCGACGCCGCGCCCGGAGAGGTTATTCTGGTCGGGCATTCGTGGGGCGGAACCGTCATCACCGAAGCTGGCAATCATGAAAAGGTCAAGGCGCTCGTTTATGTCGCCGCCTTTGCGCCGTCCAAAGATCAATCCGTCGGCGATATTTTGAAAGACTATCCGAATCCGGAATGGTTCGGCAGCGTCAACATCGATTCGGGCGGTTTTTGGAAATTAACGCCCGAGGCGGTCGGCAAATTTTTCGCGCAGGATCTGCCGGCGGCGCAAACCAGCGTCATGGCAGTCACGCAAGGTCCGATCTTGCCGAGCGTCTTTGGTGACAAAATTACCGAAGCCGCCTGGAGCAATCGACCTTCGTGGTATATCGTCGGCACCAATGACTATATGATCGGCGCTGAACTGGAAAAAGTGATGGCAAAGAAAATTGGCGCGACGACGACAGTTTTGGAGACGAGCCATGTGCCGATGCTTTCAAAACCGAAAGAGGTCGCCGAAATCATTCTCGCCGCCGCCGGCATCACGAAGAAATCGAATTCCGAGTTAGCTTTATCGACAAGTCAAACGGGTTGAAGAAAACGGAAGGCTTCAGATCCGGCGCTAAAGGATCGATCCTTTAGCGCCGGGAAAATTTGAAATCCCGATTTTTGAATTTTATCGTTTCGATGTTCCTTAAACTGACGGTTTTATCTTTGAATGACGATCAGCTTATCCCGATAAATAATCTCGTATAATTGCTGCGCCATTTGCGGATTAAGCGACTTGATCATTTTATATTGAGCTAACGCCGATTGTTTATCTTTGGCGAGCAGGTAAAGCTTCCCCAAA
Source organism: uncultured Acidobacteriota bacterium (assembly GCA_902826505.1). Classification (GTDB taxonomy): domain Bacteria; phylum Acidobacteriota; class Blastocatellia; order Pyrinomonadales; family Pyrinomonadaceae; genus JAFDVJ01. The sequence continues at coordinate 11,138 of CADEFG010000046.1, read as the reverse complement.
AAATATTGCGCCGGCGCATCGTCCGGACTCAATTTAACCGCCTCGCGCATGACCGAAACGGCTTCCCGAAATTGTTTTAGGTGCGCATAAGCATAACTGAGATTAAGCAAAGTATCGAAATAATCGGGCGCCAGCCGTCTTGATTTTTCCAGTGCTTCGGCGGCGGTTTTGAATTTCCCCCATTGGTTGTACAGATAACCGAGATTGTAATAAAAGATAAATTTATTCGGATTTTGGCGGATTGCTTCTTTTAAGGCGACCAAACCTTGATCGTATCGCCCGGTTTGAATATAGGTCACGCCGAGCTGATTATAAGCTTCCGAATATGATGGGAAAAGTTTGATCGCCGTTTGAAATGAACCGACGGCGCTCTCAAATTCCTTGAGATGATAATAAACCGTGCCGAGATTGAAATACGCCCTGGGGAAATCCGGTCGAAGCGCGATCGCCCGTTTAAACGACTCGACCGCCGCGCGATATTTTCCCGAGTTCGTTTGTTCGACGCCCTGCCGATTGAAGGTTTCGGCTTCCGTGATGATCGCTTGCGCCCGCCCGAAAACCGCCATGACCAGCACCACGAAACCGACCGCCAACCAACTCATTATTGCTATTTTTTGCATAAAAATCCCCTTCTGCCCGGGGAGTTCACCTTGAACTCTCCGGCAGTCTTTGATAAAAAAGTTTTAGTTTAAGAATCTATATTCGGGAGACTTTTTTTCTCGGTACCGTAATTCTCATTTCCTCTTTATTAACAATTTGATAATCGGCAGGCAGCGTGAACAGCGAATTTTCAGGCTCGTCTCGTTTGACGTTCGTTAAACGGTAACTCTGTTCACCGAAACGCGGGTCGCTGTATTTGGAAAAAACGATCAATTGCAGGTCTTGCGAATACCAGCGCTCGTAAACTATTTCAATGTCGCGTTCGTTCCCGATCGCGCCGGCGGCGATCGTGGTCGTCAACCGCGTGCCTTCGGCTTTGATGCCTTCGATTTTCCGCGTGCCGAGCGTTTCATTTTTAATTTCGCCTTTCGGTAATACCGGGAATGACGGTTTATTTGATTCGTTTGGTTTGACAGGTTTTTTAGCCTGATTGGCTATTTTCTCCTGTTTTGCCGGTTCCGATTTAGAAGCTTTTTTAGTCGGTTTTTCATCCTGACTTACGCTGCTATTGCTGTTGCTGTTGCTATTGCTTTCTTCTTTGAATTTAATTTCCGGACTTTTTTTCTCTTTTTTGCGCGATTCAATTACCTGTTTTTTGGTTTCGATTTTCCGCTTCTGCGATTTAAGAATCTGTTTACGCTTTTCAATCTCGAGTTTCTTTTTTTCAGCGTCCGGCTCTTCAAGTTCCTGTTTTCCGTTTTTTAGTTCCTGTTCCAGTTTGACGATTTCCCGCTCCTGTTTGGCGATTTCCTGCTCCCATTTTACGAGCTCCCGTTCAGCCTTTTCGATTTGGTTTTGTTTATTTTTATTCTCACTTTTGAGCGCGGATTGCCGCGCGGTTTTCGACTTCGGATCGAGATAAAATTTAACGCCCGTGACCGGATCGAGAATGAGGATCATCTGCGGCATCTCGACGAACGAACCGATGCCGACCAGCATCGGCATCTCATCGCGTCGAAAGCGTCCTTCGCTGTCGCGGTACAGCGGCGATTTCGCGGTGCGGATTATTTTATTGCCGTCATACAAAATCTGCACGCTTTCGTTGATCGCCTCGGCTGAAAACGGCATTCCTTTGACGATTTTTTCCGAGCTGCTGAGGAATTCGGCTTTCGGATTGATTGTCTGCGCTCTCACGGTTACGGCTTCCAATGAAAAGAGAACCAGCAAAATCCCGCATAAAAATCTCATATTTTTTTTCATAATTCACAGTTTATTTGACAAAACGAATTCCGCGTGCGACGCCGTCCGAGCCGATCAGCAGGTCGGTTTTAATTTTAAGCGTCTCATCGTCCATCGGCGGATTTATTCCGAGCGCGAGCAGCGACGAACGCGAAAGCTCGACCCGGATAACCTGCCCGTCTTCTTTGGCTTCTTCAAGATTCTCGGCAAAAGCGAGCGGATAAAATATTTCTTCCGGTTCGGTTCGCAGCAAACGCGGCGATCTTTTCGCTGAATTTATTCCCGCCGTGCGATTACCGGTTTTCGAGGCATTGTTTTTGAAGGCGAGCTTTTGAGCGACGTTTCTTTTGCCGACCGGGTTTTCCTCGTTTCGGCTTTCGGAAATCTCCGGTTCCAAAGTTTCTACAGACGCAATTGGCTTTTGAACTTCCGGCGCGGCAACCGATTCAATAAATTGCGCGGTTGAAAAATCCGGTCTCGTAAAAAAGATCAAGCTCGCCCCAACTGCCAAAAAAACGAGTAGCCCACCGAACGCCAGTCCGGCTTTTTGCCAACGCCAAACAGGGAAAATCGTCTGTTGACCGGCGGCGTTTTTTGATCTTTGGGCGGCTTGCTCCGTCTTGATCCGAGCATTGATCCGGTCAAACAGCTGCGGTGCGGAAACGATTTCCCGGAGTTCTTCAGAACTTATCCGGCTCGCTTTCAAGAGCTTTCGTTCAATTAAATCAAGTTTTTTATTTTTTCGATCGTTCATCTTTACTTCTCACTTAAACAACGTTTTTCTGCCGGCAGCGGTTACACAAATCTTTTGAGGATCTTCCGCAGCAGCTTGCGCGCCCGAAAGGCTCTGATCTTTATTTTCGAACTCGACCAACCCGTTACTTCGGCAATCTCGCCGACACTCATTTCCTCTTCATAGAGCATTTGGAGAAGTGCCTGGTCTTTCGATTCAAGACACGCCATCAGCTTTGCCGCGAGATCCCGCTCGACGATCAGATTTTCCGCCGTTTTTTCCTCGTTCGGCGCGTCCGTCAACAAAAATTCGATCTCTTCGTTGGAGAGCTCGCAGATCAGCTCTTCGGGTTTTCGTTTCTGACGCCGGAGCAGATCCAAACAAACGTTCGCCGTGATCCGCCCGACCCAGCCGGCAAAAGAAAAATCGTGTTTGAATTGAAAGGTTTTGAGCTCCAGATAAACTTTTGTAAAGCTGATTTGAATGACTTCTTCGATCTGTTCGGGACGCCGAAAATAACGGCTCGCGACGGTCGCTACCAAAAGCTTATAGCGCTCGAAGATCTCCTCGAAACCGATTTGCTCGCCGCTCAAAACAAGCTCGATCAATTGATTGTCCGTTTTTTCGGCGCGGATATAGATTTCTTCGGTTTGGTCGTCAAGCTGACGCATCAAATTATCGCTTTGCCATGCCGCAGTATTATCCATCTCAAATTATCGAAATTAATTTAAGTAACGTTACTTTAAAAACGTCGGAACCGGTCAAACAGTTACAGAGATTTTGAAATATCTGAAGAAAAAAAACCGGCGCGTTTGAAATCTCAGCTTAAATCTATTTTTTGACGATAGGCATTTTGAAAGGATAGTCGGAATATGGTTTTTCGGTTTCGATCCTGAGTTTCGCGCCTGCCGGGAAACTTGGTTTCCGCAGCTCGAGATAGTTGGTTTTATCTTCGTCCGGTTCGGTCGGGCGCGGCGGCAATTTGTCCATTCTGTCCCAAAAATCGTTTTGCCGGCGCCAGCTTTCCTCGTAAAATTCGAGCAATTTGCCGGATTTTTTGACCGCATAAAGTTTGATTGCTTCGACTTTCGGCGGAGTATAAACCCTTTTGACGGGTTTGCTTTTGTCCGCGCTCCGGGGAAACCGCTGTTTTTGCGGAATTGACGAATAAATTACCCGCCCGCCGAGCTTTTTTAAACCGTCCGGCGAAAATTCGATCATTCTAAAATCTTTTCGATATTCTTTTTTGGTCGGCGGTTCGGCGTAAATTGCCAGCTCACTCAATTGGTTGCCGTTGATGTCGGGCAATTGACGAAGATGCCGGTCGCCGCGAAATTCATAAACGTAATGCGCCGCGACTTCAAATTCCGGGCGTTTCCCGAACATCTTCAAAACGATGATGCCCTGATAGTGACGGCGCATTTTCCGGCTGTAAGCCGTGTACAGATACGCCCGAAAACGAATTCTGCGAGCGATAAAAAAGCCGTCCGCCGCGTCCAGTAATTCAAAGTCATTTTTGAAATTGCTTTCTTCCGAAGACATCGCTTGGCGGTCGGAATCGAACGCGATTTCCGTCGCCAGCGCTTCTTTTTTGACCGCTGCCGTTTCTGCCGCCGAAAGTTTTTCGACCATCGGCTGCCGCGCATTTTTGACCGGCGGCTCAAGCGTCCCGTCGGCGAGCAAAGTCTTTTGCTGTCCGAAACCGGTGCTTATAAAAGCTGTCGCCAAAACTAAACCCAAAAATATTTTCATCGATCTGTCTCCAATCCGCCGGTGATTTTTTGAACGAACTTTTCGGCAAAGATTGCCTAACCTTATCTTTCTTTATCGATTGGAAACAAACACAAGTAATAAAAATAACAATGAAACAATTACATGAAACCAGATCAGCGCCTTTATCAAAGTGAACAGGATGGAACCTTTTTTTGTCTGCGCGTAACCAATCAAAAAGCCGAAGAATGGAAATTGAATGATTGCGAGCCCGATGCAGGTAACATTAACCGCCGGAGTCAGAAAACCACCGCCCGTCAGAACCATCGCCAACAAGAACGGGACAGGGTAGAAAAATATCATTTGGAAGCCGCCGCCGGCATGCGATGCCGCGCTGTGATCGGATAATGTGCTCGCGTAGAAAAATACCGGCGTCAGTAAAACACCGACGATCAGCGGTATCCAAAATCTAATTTTGTTCATCTTTTCAGGCTGGCAGGAGAGTTTGTCACCGGGTCTTGGAAATATTTCGGCATTAAATCGCAGTTTAATATTTAACCGCCGATTCAGGTAATTATAATTCAAATCCTACAAACAAAGACATTATTTTATTTCGTTTCAAATTGAAATTGTCCGGCGAAGAATTTTCAACAGATTTCTTTCGATCTATTTTTTCAATAAAACCAAAAAGCATTTAGGCAATTCTTTGAAAAAATAGAACGCGATTATTATATTAATATAAATCGGCTTTTGTCCGAACGTAACTAAATAAGCGATGTGTTCCTAACATTTAACCTAATCCGCATAATTCAATTTGCTCGTCCGTAAATGTTTTCTTCAGAGCTCGAATCTCCTGAATTTATTTTAGTAGAATCTCGCCATTTCTTTGGTACAATTTTACGAGCGCAGGTCAGGAAAACCAGTTATTTTGAGTTACTCTTAGCAAATTTTTTCTCCCAAATTCAGCTTTTTAGTCTTGTCAGATCCTAAATCAGCAAAATAATACCTTGCCATCTCCGGTTTTATGAATTATATATAATATATGATTCGTGTAAATCAGGATATAGAGCACTTCAGCAGTTTGGATGATTCAGTAGCTGATCGAATTGCGCGCACACTCTCCGAGCGTATCGTCAGCGGACTACTCGCACCAGGCGCGCCCCTCAAGCAGGATCACATCGCCGAGGAGTTCCAGTCTAGTCACATTCCGGTGCGGGAGGCGTTCCGGAAGCTTGAGTCTCAGGGGCTCGTGGTTAGCAAACCGCGTTGCGGCGTGCGGGTTTCGCAACTCGATCCCGCGATGGTGGTCGAAGTCACGGAGATGCGTGCAGCCCTTGAGAGCCTTGCGCTCTTACATGCGCTTCCTCATCTTCGCGAGGCAGATTTCGAGGCGGCACGCCGGGCACTCGCCGAAGGCGAAGCGAGCGACCGGATCGCGGTGTGGGAAGCGGCGAACCGGCGTTTCCATCTTGCCATTACAGCCCCCTGCGCCATGCCGCGGTTGATGGACGCCATCAACGATCTTCATCGCAGCGACGCGCGATTTCTTTT
>CADEFG010000046.1:0-5295 GCA_902826505.1 uncultured Acidobacteriota bacterium | reverse complement strand
AACATTGGGCAATTCTCGATGCCGTTACGCGACGCGATGGCGAGGGTGCCCGGGCATTGCTTGAAGCGCACGTCCGCGAGGCAGGACGTGCGCTAATAGAGCGCCTTCAGAGTATGGCTCTCATGAAGGGCGATGCAGACTGAACACGGCGCGGGGAATTAAAGATTAATCATTAACGGAAACATCAAACGCAGGATAAGACTATGACATTCGAATTTAATTTAAAGGGCGGTCGCGGTATTCTTCCGGCAATGGCTGTGACGATTCTCGCATTTTGGTTTCTGGTTTCGCTGCCGGCTTCAGCGCAGACGAGAAAAGAAGTTTCACTGCCGAATTCAAACCTTGCCCTTCCAACCGGGACTTCGGCAGCCGTTTGGTCCGGCAACACACTATACGTAAGTGGAAGCCTCGACCCGGATATGGAGAAACACAAAGACACCGAGTCCCAAACCGTGGGTGTGCTCAGGTTCCTTGAACAACTCCTCAAATCGCAGAACCTGACGCTCGGCGACGTGGTGATGATGCATGTGTATCTCGGGGGCGATCCTGCGAAAGACGGCAAGATGGATTTTGGCGGAATGATGGCTGGATATAAACAATTCTTCGGCACCAAAGACCAACCGAACAAGCCCGCCCGAACCACGGTACAGGTAGTTCTGCCGGCTGGTGTTCGCGGTGCCTTAATAGAAATCGACTTGATCGCGGTGCGTCAGAAGAAGCCCTTTAAAAAAAGGCGATGAACTTGGAGAGTTGCTCCCTGGCGGGACAAAAGCAGCACATCACCACCAACGGATCTTCGTGTCCGCTTGTGATATTTTGGGCGGAACCGCCTATAATTTAATAAATTCATAAATATTAATGGAGCGAGTAAAAAGTGAAAGTCAATAAACAAAAACTGAATGAATTAGATCTGGAAGCGAGCGCATTGTTCGCTCGTTTGTCCCCCGGAGATTTGTTGCTTCTGGGCGCGCGTCCGGGTCAGGGCAAAACACAACTAAGTCTCAAACTCACCGTTGAAGCGATGAAGTTAGGTCATCAGGGGAGATTCTTTACGCTGGAATATAGCGCGGCGGATGTCCTCGATTTATTCAAAAGTATCGGAGAAGACCCGGCAGACTTTCGCAATGTATTTGAATTTGATGTTTCCGACGCAATTAGTGCCGAATACATCATGGCACGGCTTTCGACCATGCCGGCGGGAACAGTGGTGGTGATAGATTACCTGCAACTTTTAGATCAGAAGCGGGAGAAGCCTGAACTCATGGCGCAGGTTCGGGCATTGAAGGATTTCGCGATCGAACATGACCTGATAATGGTGTTTATCTCGCAAATTGATCGTTCTTACAATCAATCTGCCGGAGCTTGTCCGGGTTTTGATGACGTTCGCTTGCCAAATCCGCTGGATCTTAAGCTTTTCAACAAAGCCTGCTTCCTGAACGACGGCAAGCTACAGTTTTCAGCGAACAACTAAACCGGAAGCGGGCAGCTTGTCTATCGAAAAAAATGTATTGCGCTCTAATAGGCTAATTTGCTCCAGAGAGTAAAAATGTTTCATTTGAAACATTTTTACCCTCTGGAGACTTTTAACCATTAATGCGGTATCCATGTTCGTCGCGCAACAGCTTTGCCCAAAACGTCACGAAGCGCAGGGATCGAAAATCGGGAATCGAAAGATCGAATATTCGAAAAAACCGTCGCGAGTTTTATTCTTAACGATTTTCGATTCACGATTCACGATTCCCGCGTTTTGCCGAAAGCCCGCAATTCCCTTTCTAATAAACTGGCTGAAATGAGCTGGCACCGAAGCTTGCCATTTCTTCGTAGTTTTTCCAGCGCAGATCGACGATCTCCTGCGCCAGCTGCATCAGTTTTTCGGCTTCCTGTGGATTGGTTTGCGTCAGCACTTTATAGCGCAGCTCGTTATAGGCGTAGTCTTTTAACGCAATGGTCGGCTTGGGCGAATCAAGTACGAACGGATTTTGATTGTTTTTTCTCAAAACCGGATTGTAGCGAATAAGCGGAAAATATCCGCTCGCGACCGCCAGTTTTTGCTGGTTCAAGCCTTTTTCCATTTCGATGCCGTGCGCGATACAGTGGCTGTAAGCCAAAACGAGCGAAGGTCCGTCGTAGGCTTCGGCTTCGCGCAAGGCAAGCAAGGTTTGCTGCGGGTTGGCGCCCATCGCCACCTGCGCGACATAAACATTGCCGTAAGAAATTGCCTGCATCGCGAGATCTTTTTTACCGACGCGTTTGCCGGCTGACGCGAATTTCGCGCTCGCCGCGGTCGGCGTCGCTTTCGACATCTGCCCGCCGGTGTTTGAGTAAACTTCCGTGTCGAGAACCAGCACGTTGACATTGCGCCCGCTCGCGAGCGCGTGATCGAGCCCGCCCGCGCCGATGTCATACGCCCAACCGTCGCCGCCGACCAGCCAGATGCTCCGGCAAACCAGCTGATCGGCAAAGGACATAAGATGTTTTGCTTTCGAGGAATCAATTTTCTGTAATTTTTCCTTTAACTCTCTGACGCGCCCGCGTTGGCGGGCGATCTCGCTTTCGAGAAGTTGCGGCGCGTTTATCAGTTCGTCAACCAGCTGTGCGCCCAATTCCGGTTTCAGTTCTTCGAGCAACTGATGGGCGATCGAAAGCTGTTTATCAGCGGTCAAACGCATTCCCAAACCGAATTCGGCGTTGTCTTCAAAAAGCGAATTCGACCACGCCGGACCTTGCCCTTTCGAGTTTGAAGTCCACGGCGTCGTCGGCAGATTGCCGCCGTAGATCGAAGAACAGCCCGTCGCATTGGCAACCAGCAGACGGTCGCCGAAAAGCTGCGTCAGAACCTTAACATAAGGCGTTTCGCCGCAACCGGCGCAGGCACCCGAAAATTCAAACAGAGGTTCGAGAAATTGAACGCCGTGAACGGTCGAATAATTGACGGTCGGTTTTTCGTTTTCGGGAAGCGCTTCAAAAAATCTGATATTTTCGCGCTCCGTTTCCAGCTCTTTCGGCTTATCCGCGAGATTTATCGCCCGCGTGCTGCCGTCGTCGCCGACCGGACAGACTTCGTAACAGAGATTGCAGCCCGTACAATCTTCGAGATAAACCTGAAGCGAATATTTCGTTTCGGGGAAACCGCGCGCGTTGATCGGCGCGGATTTAAAGCTTTCCGGCGCTTTGGCGAGATATTCCTGATGATAGAATTTCGCGCGAATGACGCTGTGCGGGCAAACGAAACTGCAATTTCCGCATTGAATACAAGCGTCTTCGTCCCAAACGGCGATCCGGTTTGAAACGTTTCGCTTTTCCCATTTCGAGGTTCCGTTCGGATAAGTGCCGTCAACCGGCAGCGCACTGACCGGAATTTTATCGCCGTATCCGGCAATCATTATTTGCGTCACGTTGCGGAAAAAATCCGGTGCTTTCTCGGTCGGGTTATAAACTTTTTCGGGTTGTGCCGTGACGTGCGCGGGAATTTTGACTTCGAAAAGATTTTCGAGCGTTTGATCGACGGCTTTAAAATTTTTCTCGATGACCGCGCGACCTTTTTTGAAATATGTTTTTTCGATCGCTTTCTTGATCTGCACGATTGCTTCCGTCGGCGGCAAAACGCCGGAAAGCTCAAAGAAACAGGTTTGCATGATCGTATTGATCCTGCCCGCCATGCCTGTTTTTTGCGCAACTTCCGCCGCGTTGATGACAAAAAGTTTGATGTTTTTATCCAAAATCGTCTGCTGAACGTTGAACGGCAGATATTCCCAAACTTCCTCGGCGGAATACGGACTGTTCAGCAAAAAAGTCGCGCCGCATTTCGCCAAACCGAGCATTTCTTCTTTTTCGACGAAACCAAATTGATGACACGCGACAAAATCTGCCGCCGTGATCAAATACGGCGCTTTGATCGGTTTTTTACCGAAACGCAGATGCGAGACGGTTTTCGCGCCCGATTTTTTTGAATCGTAAACAAAATAGCCCTGCGCGGAAAGCGCCGTGTTTTCGCCGATGATCTTGATGCTGTTTTTGTTCGCGCCGACCGTGCCGTCCGCGCCGAGTCCGAAAAATAACGCCTGCGTCCAATCCGTTTCGTCCAATTTAAAATCTTCGTCGAACGGAATGCTCGTGTGGCTGAGATCGTCCGTAATTCCGACCGTAAAATGATTTTTCGGCGTTTCCGCCTTCAAATTATCGAAGACGGCTTTGACCATCGCGGGCGTGAATTCTTTTGAAGAAAGACCGTAGCGACCGCCGACGATCTTCGGCAGCGAAGCGATTTCGTTGTTCGAGAGCGCTTCGCTAAACGTCACCATGACATCCTGATAAAGCGGTTCGCCCGACGCGCCCGGTTCTTTGGTGCGGTCGAGAACGGCGATGTTTTTGACCGTCGCGGGAAACGCCTCGATAAAATCGCGAGCCGGAAACGGACGATAGAGCGTGATTTGAATAACGCCGGTCTTCTCGCCCGAACCGGCAAGAAATTCGGCGGTCTCGCTCGCGGTTTCGACGCCCGAACCCATTATGACGATAATATTTTCGGCGTCAGCCGCGCCGTAAAATTTAACGGGCGCATAATTTCTGCCCGTCAATTCGGAGAACTTCCGCATTTCGTCGGTTAAAATCGACGGCACCGCCGCGTAAAAATTATTGACCGTTTCACGACCTTGAAAATAGACGTCGGGATTCTGCGCCGTTCCGCGAATAAAAGGTTTGTCGGGATTTAAGGCGCGGTTTCGATGTTTGAAAACGAGCTCGTCGTCGATCATTTCGCGAATTTGTTTGTCCGATAGAAAGTTTATCTTGTTGACTTCGTGCGACGTTCTGAAGCCGTCGAAAAAATGGATGAACGGAATTCGCGAGCGAAGCGTCGCGGCTTGCGCGATCAACGCCAGATCGTGCGCTTCGTGAACGCTCGCCGAAGCGAGCAAGGCAAAACCGGTCGTCCGCGCCGCCATCACGTCCTGATGATCGCCGAAGATCGAAAGTCCCTGGGTCGCTAAGATTCGAGCCGCGACGTAAAAAACCGTCGCGGTCAGCTCGCCCGCGATCTTATACATATTCGGGAGCATCAGCATCAAGCCCTGCGACGCCGTAAAGGTCGTCGTCAACGAGCCGGTCTGAAGTGCGCCGTGAACCGTTCCGGCAGCGCCGCCCTCGCTTTGCATTTCGATCACTTCGGGAACGTTTCCCCAGATATTTTTGACATCTTTAGCCGACCATTCATCGGCAAATTCAGCCATTGCCGACGATGGCGTGATCGGATAGATCGCACAAACTTCATTAACGCGATAGGCGACATAAACCGCC
>CADEFG010000045.1 GCA_902826505.1 uncultured Acidobacteriota bacterium | reverse complement strand
GGAAAACGGGAAGATCTATCACGGCGCGGCAGACAACGCGCTCGGGACGGCGGAAATGCTCGCGGTCGCCGAAGCCTTTACAAAATCGCCGTCAAAACCGAAACGTTCGTTGATCTTTCTTGCCGTGACGGGCGAAGAATACGGGCTTTACGGCTCGAAATACTGGTCAAAGAAACCGACCTGGGACATTAAAAAGGTCGCCGCCAATCTAAATCTCGACGGCATCGGGACGGAAGTTTACGCGCCCGTCAAAGTAATGGTCGGTTACGGCGCCGAACATTCGACGCTCGGCGCGATGCTCGCCGACGTTTCGACGGCTTTCGGGATCGCGGTCGTGCCCGATCCGATTCCCGACGAAAAGATCTTTTACCGTTCAGACCATTATTCGTTTGTCGAACGCGGCGTTCCCGCGCTGATGCTGATGGGCGCGCCCGAAGGCGATATTCAGACCACGATCAAACGGGTCGAAGCCTGGGAAAAAACCGATTATCATCAACCCGGCGACATTATTCAAAAGGATTGGGCTTGGGAAGGCGCGAAAACCGTTGCCGACGTGATGGGAATTATGGGTTTGCGGCTTGCCAACAGCGACGCGATGCCCGCCTGGCTCGCCAGCTCGCGATTTGCCAAAATGGAACGCGGCAATACGAAAGACGTTCCCGAAGAAAAGTAATTGGTGACGAGTACTAAGTATAGCGATTATATGGAACTTGAGCATTTTGGCTGGAATGATTTTTTCGAGGAAAATTTTCGAAAATACGCCGATCAGAAGTATGGCGTCGGGCGAGTTTATCTGGAGAACCGTCGAAGCTTTTGGCTCTATACCAAAGTCGGGGAGATTAAGGCTGATGTCAGCGGCAAAATGATTTATCAAGCCGACTCGCGCTCCGATTTTCCGGCGGTCGGAGACTGGGTTGTCTTTCGTCTTCAGGAAGATAAAACTAAGGCGATAATTCACGCAATTTTGCCGAGAAAGAGCAAGTTTTCCAGAAAAGTTCCGGGTTCTTCGATCAAGGAACAAATCGTCGCGACGAATATCGACACCGTGATGCTCGTTTCGGGTTTAGACAACGACTTCAATCTCCGGAGAATCGAGCGCTATTTGGTGCTGGTTTCGGCGAGCGGCGCGAACTCCGTCATCGTGCTGAACAAGGCAGACCTTTGCGCCGACCTTGAATCACGGCTCGCCGAAGTCAAACGAATCGCTCTCAATGTGCCGGTGATTCCCGTCAGCGCGACTCACGACGAGAATTTAACGGCGCTCGGCAGTTACATCAAAAATGGCGAAACCGTCGCGCTTTTAGGTTCGTCAGGCGTCGGCAAATCGACGATCACCAACCATTTCATAGGCGGCGAGAGGCAAAAAGTGCAGGAAGTTCGCAAAGGCGATGATCGCGGGCGTCATACCACGACCAAGCGCGAATTGATCGTTCTGCCGGACGGCGGGCTGATCATCGACACGCCGGGAATGAGAGAACTTCAGTTGTGGGTTAGTGAAGAAGGGCTGGAAAACAGCTTTGAAGACATCGAGGCTTTGACCGCCCAATGTTTCTATTCCAATTGCGAACATAACGGCACGCGGGGCTGTGCAATTGAAGGAGCGCTGGCGGACGGCAGTCTGGATTTCGAGCGGTGGGAAAATCGCAACAAATTACAGAAAGAACTTGCTTACATCACGGAAAAACAGGATGCGAGCGCCGCCCAAACGAAGAAGAAGAACATCAAAAAAATCACCAGACAATTCAATAAAAATCAAAAACGCTGGTAAATGTCGCTTCCCGCTCAAAGGGCGATGCGGCAAAAGGAAATTCGTTTCGCAGTCAATACAAACCTGGCGCCGAGCCTATAAAAAGTTTCATACGCTCGGCGCCGTTTTCCATTTTTAATTAATCTAGACAACCGGCTTTAGAAAAATGGCATAAGGCATAATCTGAATTAGCTCAAAAGGTAAATTTCCTATGAAACATTTTTACCTTTTGCAACCATTTACCCCAACACCGAATACAGTTAAGCCAGAAACACGCGCGGTTATCCGGGTCCGCCAATGCCTTTAACGACCCTCATGTTTCAACGCGAGCGCGAGCGCGAGCGCAATAACCGTATGCAATATCACAACCGGCACCAACATAACACCTCGAAACGTAGTGGATACGGCGACCCACGCGAAAAAGATCGTCGCCCCGATGTTAAAGATCAGGAGCCCCCGCACGGCGCCCCGGTGCGTCCCGCCTGAATTCGAGGGCAAACACGCGATGCCCAGTCCGATCAGTGCAATTCCGGCAAATCGCCAAAAAGAGATGGCTAGCTCCTCGGGCGTTGCCGCGAACAGAAATTGGGACTGGACATTGGGTACGAGAATGAAACTGGCACCGACGATGATTTCGACCCACGCTGCCATCTTCAGGACAGTTTGATGCCATGCCGATGTTCTCTGTGACATCAAGTTTATACCGGAAACGTCCGGCTGGGGCGGGAATGCTTTCGGGAAGATTGTTGATTGATTCACATTATCCATAAAAATTCTCCTTTTTTATTTATTCGTGGTTCTCCTAAACGCGGTTGAGTTTCCGGACTACGCTCTCGCCGAATTGAACAACTAATGCGCGGGGAAACAGCCGCGGAAGGAACGTTTTCAGACGCACGGAGAGTTTTCCCGGTACAAGCACACGCTTGCCCCGGTCAAAGGCGCGCAAAACCTCTTCGACGATTGCTTTCGGATCGTCCATCTGGTGGCGCCCGAGGTCAGGCTTCTTATCCGCGAAAAACCCTGTTGCCACCGGTCCGGGACAGACGGCAAGGACATGCACGCCCGTTGGCGCGAGTTCTTGAGCAAGCGCCTCGCTGAACAAAAGCACGAACGACTTGGCGGCGGCATAGACGCCCGCGCCCGCCAGTGGCTGAAATCCCGCGCTTGACGAAAGGTTGATCACGCCGCCCTTGTTTCTTGCCACCATCGCCGGTGCGAGGGCGTGGGTGAGCGAGACCACGGCGCGCACATTTACGTCAATCTCTTCGATCTGCCGTGCGAGCGGTGTTTCCAAGAATCTCTGAAACACGCCGAACCCCGCATTGTTAATCAGCAGATCGACATCTATGCGTTTCGTCTTTAGATTCGAGACGAGTTGCTCCACTTCGGCAGAAGAAGCGAGATCCGCCGTCAATACCGTCGCCGTGATCTTGTTTTGTTGCTCCAGCCGCTGCGCCAACACCTGGAGTTTATCAGCCGAACGTCCAACCAGAACGAGATTTGATCCTCTTTCGGCGAGTTGTTCGGCAAATACTTCCCCTAATCCGCCGGCAGCGCCGGTGATCAGAGCGGTAGAGCCTTTGTATGAAAATGTTGATTTTTTAGTCATGGTTGTTTCCTCCTTCGATTTTCGATTTTCTTTCAATGTCTTTGGCAAAATTTTCAGCTTCTTCGTTTAAATGTCGTTTCAAAAATAAATCTCCGAGACCGCTGAACCAGGCGGCTTTCAAGAGAACATTCGGGAAATCAACACCGATCAGGCAGGTCAGTTGACAGGTGTCGTCCGATGTTTTGGTCAATTGCATTTCCCATGGCACGCCGACTTTCGCGGGAAACAAGCGCATCACATAGGCAGTGGTTTCGGACGAGTAAAATTGAACGTGATGCGGCGAATGATATTTCAATTCGTAGCGTTGAATAAGCCGGTCAGTTCCGATATTTTCCAGATTTTTCATATAGAAAATGCCGTCTTTTACAAAACTGCTCATCATTTGATGGTCTCTTGAATACGACCGATAGTCGGCATCGGTCATTTCAGTCACCCATTTGTTCAAATCGATTTTTTCAATCGCCAAGTTTATCGGGAAGCTCGCGACAAATCTCGCGCCGTATTTTGTGTCAACCGTTTTCTGCCCGATTAATTTCTTTTCCATTTCTTTCGCGACCGTTTTTTTGACACCCGCCAAGCCGATTCCCTCTGTAATTCCGGTAAAAACCGTAACATTGTTATTAATTTTTTCTGACATAATAATGGCACCTTTCCGATGGTTTCATATAATTTTTTCAACCTGTTACTTCAGATTGCAAAGCAATAATAATCGGAAAACTCCCCGCGCAACGAGGACATTTGTCACGAAAATCAAGACCGGTAAAAAAATGAAAATTATTTGATGAAAATTATTTGAGAGTAAAATGCCGGCGGACGCGGCTGAGAGTTTCTCGGGTCACGCCAAGATAGGACGCAACCATGTGTAAGGGAACGCGGTTAAAGATGTCCGGGTAGGTTTTTACGAAGTTCTTATATTTTTCTTCGGCGGTGCTGCTGATACTGTTGTAAATTCTGTTGTGATAAGCGATAAAGCTTTCGACGAACAGACCTTCTCCGAAGGCTCTGAAGGCGGGAATCTCGCCGTAGACAAATTCGCTGTCTTCTTTTGTCCAGATCAATACTTCGCTTTTTTCGAGAGCATCAATAATGAACTTGCTCGGCTCGCCCGTGTTATAACTTTCTCTGTCGCTAATCCACCAGTTTTCAGGAGCAAATCTCATAATATGTTCATTGCCATCTTCATCAATCCGGTAAAGCCGCAGCAGACCTTTGACGACGAAAGTATTGTGCCCGCTAATTTCGCCTTCCCGCAAATAAAATTCACGCTTGGCGATTTTTCTTTCTTTCGACGTTGACCGAATCAAATCGAGTTGGGCATCGGTCAGTTCAACTTTTTCCTGTAAATATTTTCTAAAGATCTCAAATAGTTGCATCGCCTTTATAAGTTCTCTATGAAATAACTACGCTTGTCAGCCAAATTATATAATTTTCTTGCACCAAACATCCCATTGATAATCGCGCCGTTTTCTAAATTCATTCTAACTTCCGCGTCCGGGACGCGCGGGCGTCGATTTTTACCGCGCCGCCCATCGGAAACCGGCGGATTTTGTTTCAAAAGATCGTCAACGAAGCAGTAGATTTCGGTCAATTTCTCAAGAATCTTGGTCATTGCTTAGTATGCGTCAATAAAGATTCATTTTTCGCAAGATTTCACGAAAGCGCGGTTCGTTGCGGATTTTGTCGAAAACCGGATCGGCTTTGAGAAAAAGCGTCGAAAAACCGCGTCCCGTAAAGGCTTGTTCAAGCCTTTCGAGAGTTGTTTCCTTTTCCCCGATCAGCGCCAAAGACTTGGCGTGAAAATAAGCCAGATTCGCATCCTGAGGCGCATTTTTAACGATCTTTCCAATAAATTCTTTGATTCCGCCGTCAATATAAACTTTTCTCGTTTCGGCAAAATCGTTTTCCATTCCCTGCTGTCTTTTGGCTGATTGGTTGTCAAAAGTTCCGAGCGCTTTCGAGGCGGCGATAAATTCCTCGACCGCTTCGTCGTTTCTTCCCGTTTGCAGGTAAATATCCGTCAAATACGAATGCGCGAATGAAAAATCCGGGAAAATTTCCAGTGATTTGCGGCAATACGTTTCGGCTTCTCCGTATTCGCGGTTGAAATAATAAATCTGTCCGAGATCGGCGAGAAAATTATGCGAGACCGGATTGATTTCGAGCGCGCGGCGCATTTCCGCTTTGGCTTCTTCGTGTCTGCCCTGAATCGTCAAAACCTGCGCATACCAATGATGCGCCGTCGCATAATTCGGGTTCAGCTCGATCGATCTTTTGAACGAATTTTCGGCGGCTTGCCATTGCCATTGATGAAATGTTTGATAAAACCCGAGCGTCGCATAAATTTCCGCGAGATTCGGATCGAGCTCCAACGCTTTTTGAATCGCGTCTTCGATCTCCGGCAAATTATCGCCGGTGAGCAGCGAATCGGCTAAACCGGCGTAAGCAAGCGCGAATTTCGGATCTTTTTCGATCGCACCGCGAAAAAGTTTTTGCGCTTCGAGCATTCCCGCCCAATTGCGTTTGTTCCATTCGTATCTGCCTTTTTGATAAAGCTCGAAAGCGTCGGCATTTTCCGTAAAACTCTTGGTTAAAGCGTTTTTCTCAGTGCCGCTCAAATTCAGTGCGAGCGCGGACGAAACCTGTAAAGCGATCTCGTCCTGAATTCGAAGCTCGTCCGTTTTCAATCTTTCAAACTGACCGTTCCAAACGATCCTTCCGTCGGAAACTTTAACCAGCCGCGCCGTGACCCGAACTTTTTCGCCGAGCCGGTAAATCGTGCCTTCCAAAATCGCGTCCGTTTTTAATTTTCGCCCGAATTCGATCGAATCCCGATGATCGAACCCTAAAACCGCGCTCGTCGGACGGACGCTTATTTCTTTGATATTACTGAGGCGCGTGATCAAAACATCGGCTAAACCGATGCCTTGATTTTCGTTATCCTTATTTGAATCGATCATTTGAAAAGGCAAAACGGCGATCGATTGAATATTCCCGGCGGAAGCCGCATTCGAATTATTTCGATACGCCGAAAAACCCAAAATTCCGATCACGACGCTAAACAAAACGGCGAGCGAAACGGCGACGCGATAACGATTCAATGATAAAAATTCAGTTTTCCGCCTGGTTTCAAACGGTTCTTGAATTTCGATCAGAGTTTGCGTCCGCGTGTGTTTTTCGATGACCAGTTCGCCGTTCGAATGAGGGCGCACCTCGCCCGCGAAACGATAGCCGCGGCGCGGAACGGTTTGGATCAGATCCTTTTCGCCCAAATCTTTGAAGGTTTTTCGCAGCAAATAAATATTGTGCGTCAGATTGGTTTCTTCGACAAAAACGTCTTGCCAAACCGTGCGCCAGATCTCGTCTTTGGTGACGATTTCGCCGCCGCGCTCGACCAGCAAGCAAAGCAGTTCGACGGATTTCAATGGAAGCTGAACGGGTTTTTCGGCGCACCATAAAACTCTGTTTTCAACGTCCAGACGACAGTTTCCGAATTCCCGTAAATTGTTGTGTTTATTATTCATATACGCCTCTCATAAATAACTCATAAATAACTGAGAAAGAAGTCAGGACTTCCCGTTTCAATTAGAAGTTAAATGCCAATTGCAACGAAAGAAACTCGTTGAAGCCGTTGGCGGAAGCGATTGGTTTTAGCTGATTGATTGTTTCCGTCAAGGCTCATTCTAAACGAAACCGTGAAAAATGCCAAGAAAATTTTAATTACCACCGAAAGTCACGAAATTTTTATCGTGCGCGTCAATCGCCGGAGCAATATTCGCGGTTTTTGCCCGGACTGCGCGGAAGAAGTCGAGCTTTTGACGCTCGACGAAGCCGTCAGCGTTTCGACGCGAAAAACGCGTGAACTGATTCGCGAGATCGAAGCGGACGCGGTTCATTCGATCGAAACCCTGAGCGGACATTTGCTGCTCTGCCGCCGTTCGCTGCTTGAAGAAAAAAAAGCTCGCGGCAATGAATTGGAGAAAAAATTATGAAAAATATCGTTAATTATCTGAATGTTAAAAACCGCCGGATTTTGTCCCTAACGACGATGGCGAGCGTCTGGCTTTTGAGTTACTGGCTCTTTCCAACAAATTTCCGCGAACTGATCGAGCCGCGTGCGCAGGCGGCGACTTTTACCGTCACGAATACGAACAACAGCGGCGCGGGCAGTCTTCGGCTAGCAATTGTTGATGCCAACAATAATTCGGGCGCGGACACGATCGCGTTTAATATTCCGCCGACCGATGCGCGGCATTTTTATTATCAAAACAACGGCATCGCGGGAACGGTTTCGCAATCGATGATCGCCGCGACGACCGCCGCCGATGACACGACGATTCCAGACATCGATCCCGATTGGGCGCACAGCTGGTTTTCGATCTCGACCGAAGGAATGCGGCTCGATTCCAACGGTCAGCTCACGATCAACGGCTACACGCAACCCGGCGCAATTGCGAACACCAGTGCAAACGGCGGACTGAATACCGTTTTGAAGATCGAAGTGACGAACGGCGCAGTTGCCGGAAATATCATCTTTAACACGTTTTCCGCGACGCATACGATCAGAGGATTGATCGTCAATCGCGGTTCGACCGGAATTGCTTTCGATATCGGCAATAACGGAAGTGTCGCGGCGGGCAATTTTCTCGGCACCGATCCGAGCGGGACGATCGGACTCGGCAACAGCGCACGCGGCATCGAGGTTCAACGCTCCGACGCGGCAACGATCGGTGGAATCGCGCCTGCCGACCGGAACTTGATTTCCGGCAATTACGTCGGCGTTTTAATCGCCGGCGGTTCGGGCGCGGGCGATGCGCCGACCACCAATACTCTAGTGACCGGAAACCTGATCGGCACAACGCGCAACGGCGTCAGCCCGCTCGGTAACGGATTTATTTTTCAACCGACGCTTCCGAACAACGGGATCAGCATTTCGGCAGTTGCCGCGACCAACAATACCAACCGGATCGAGAATAACACGATCGCCTTTAACGCCAAACACGGCATCGGAATCGGCGGCGGCGGTGTCGGCACAAGCGCCGTGCTATTCGGCAATCGTTTAACCGGTAATTCGATATTTTCCAACGGCGCACTCGGCATCAGACTGAACTCTGCCGCAAGCGGCGACATAAACCCGACTTTGAACGATGCCTGCGACACGGACAATGGTCCGAACACCGTGCAAAATTATCCGGTTCTCGGCGCGGCGGTTCCGGCGGGCAATAATCTCAATATTTCGGGAACGCTCGACAGCACGGCGGGCAGCACGTTTACGATCCATTTTTACTCGAATCCGTCGCCTGACGCGTCCGGACACGGCGAAGGCAAAACCTTTTTGGGCGCAACGACCGCCACCGATTCGGACAATAATTGTCTGTCAAATTTCAGCGCGAGCATTCCGCGTCCGACGAGCGCGGAAACCTTTATCACGGCAACCGCGACCGACGCATTGAACAATACTTCGGAATTTTCCCGCGTTTTTCGGATTGCCAATGCGCCGTTCGATTTTGACGGCGATCTTAAAACCGACATTTCCGTTTTTCGTCCGGCGGTTGGCGAATGGTGGTTGAGTCGCAGTTCAACCGCGCAAACGATTGCTGCCCAATTCGGCGCGAGTTCGGATCGGATCACACCTGCCGATTTTACGGGCGACGGCAAGACCGACATCGCTTTTTGGCGCACCTCAACCGGCGAATGGTTTATTCTGCGCAGCGAAGACGGAACATTTTTCTCGTTCCCGTTCGGCGCTCCGGGCGATCTGCCCGTGCCGGCGGATTACGACGGTGACGGCAAAACGGACACGGCAGTTTTTCGTCCTTCGACATCAACATGGTTTGTTTTGAATTCTTCGGGCGGCGGGACCGCGATCTTTCAATTCGGTCAGACAGGCGACGTTCCGGTTCCGGCTGATTATGACGGCGACGGCAAACCGGATGTTGCGATTTGGCGACCAAACGGTGTGACAGGCGCGGAATGGTGGTATGTTAAAAGTTCGAACGGACAAGCGGCGGCTGTCCAGTTCGGAAATTCGACCGATAAACCCGTACCGAACGATTTCACGGGCGACGGCAAGACCGACATCGCTTTCTGGCGTCCGAGCAACGGATTCTGGTTCATCTTGCGAAGCGAGGATTTTTCGTTCTATTCGGTTCCGTTCGGCGCAAACGGCGATCTGCCGGTTGCCGGCGATTATGACGGCGACGGACGCAGCGACACGGCTGTTTTTCGACCTTCAAGCTCGACGTGGTTTATAAGCCGTTCAACTGCCGGAACACTTATCGCGCAATTTGGAGTTTTATCCGACCGACCGATTCCAAATGCTTTCATTCCTTGATCATCTAACCGGAAAAGCAAAAGAGCAGAAAAGGTATTCCGCTCTTTTGCTTTGATTTATCCAAAAAATTTTAAGCCCTATTTTTTCAAACGACCCAGAAACTGCTTTCTGAACTTTGCGACCTTCGGCGCAACGACCGCCGCGCAATACGGCTGCGTCGGATTGTTGGCGAAATATTCCTGGTGATAATCTTCCGCCGGATAAAATTTATCGAACTTTGTGACTTCCGTAACGATCGGTTTGTCGTAAACTCCCGCTTCCGTGACTTCTTTGATGATCTCTTCGGCAACGCGTTTTTGCTCGTCCGAATGATAAAAGATCGCCGACCGGTACGAACTGCCGACGTCGTTGCCCTGCCGGTTCAGCGTCGTCGGGTCGTGAACCGCAAAAAAGACGCGCAAAAGATCGGCGAACGAAAGCTCCGCCGGGTCAAACGTGATCTGCGCGACTTCGGCGTGTCCGGTTGTTTCCGAACAGACCTCGCGATACGTCGGATTTTCCGTGTGCCCGCCCGAATAGCCCGACACGACATCGGTGACGCCTTTCAAATCATCAAAAACCGCTTCGACGCACCAAAAACATCCCGCGCCCAAAGTTGCTGTTTCCAAACCTTTTTCTTCCATAAAATTATTTCACCACAAAGCACGAAAGGTTTCAACAGCCTAAGGATTCCGTTTTCCTGTTTCGTTAAATCGAGCCGCAGATCGGGAAATAAAACTTATTGACGATTGTTCAGGCTTCTGATAGGTTAGAATAAATTATTTCATCTCATCAATCCATCCTCAAAGCATTTTTGTATTTTGAAAACAGACGGCAAAAAAGAGTATTAATGAGCAAAATCAGTGTATTTCTTCTAACGGCTTTTTTTATCTTCGGAGCTTTTTCGGCAGATATCTCGGCGGCGGCATTGACGGTCGGCAGCAATGCGGACACTGCGGACGCGAATCCGGGCGACGGCGCGTGCGCCGATATTTTAGGAAACTGTACGCTGCGGGCGGCTGTTCAGGAATCAAATGCGCTTTCCGGCGCGGATTCGATTACCTTTTCGCTGTCGGCTCCGGCGGTTTCGCTCACGCTCGGCGAGATTTTAATTACGGATAATCTGACCGTCAGCGGCGACGCCGTCATTAATGCGAACAACACGAGCCGTATCTTTAACATTCAGCGCGCCGGAATCAATGTTACGCTGCGCGCTCTGACAATTACCGGCGGCAAATCGGGCGCGGGACAATCCGGCGGCTGCATCAATGTTTCGCAAGCCAATTTAACGGTTGAAACCTCGTCCGTCCGCAATTGCTT
This sequence comes from uncultured Acidobacteriota bacterium, assembly GCA_902826505.1. Lineage (GTDB taxonomy): Bacteria > Acidobacteriota > Blastocatellia > Pyrinomonadales > Pyrinomonadaceae > JAFDVJ01. Next base: position 3,622 of record CADEFG010000045.1, on the reverse strand, counting down.
TTCCGAATCGAGCGGCGGCGGCATTGCCGCCGGCAGCGGCGTTTTTCGGCTGATTAATTCGACGCTCGAAAACAACGTTGCAGGCGGCAACGGCGGCGGCGGCGGCGCAACGTTCGGCGGCAGCGGCTCGGAAATTATAAAATCGCGAATTATTAACAACAACGCACCGCGCGCGGGCGGCGGACTCGAAATTTTGGGCGGCGCGGCGGTTATCTCCAACACGACGATTGCCGGTAATCAGGCAAACGGCGGCGGCGGTTTGGTCGTGACTTTCGGCTCGGCGGAAGTTTCCAATTCGACCGTTTCGGGCAACAGCGCGGTTCGCGCGGGCGGCGGCATCGCGCTGCCTTACGGCAATGTCGTTTTGATGAACTCGACCGTTTCGGGCAACAGCGTGAGCAACGGCGAAGGCGGCGGCATCAGCACCGGCACAAACGGCAGCGTTGGTTATTTGACGGTCAGAAATTCGACCATCGCTTACAATTCGGCGGCGTATGCGGGCGGTTTGACGGGCGGCGCAGACGGCTCGGCGATTGTCGGAAATTCGATCATTGCCGAAAATTCTGCGACGACCGCACCGAATATCGGGGCGTTTTTCAACTCGCTCGGCGGAAACCTTGTTAATAATCAGGCAGATAGTATCGGTTATATGACGACCGATTTGCCGGACGGCACAAATCCGCTGCTCGGCGCCCTTGGCGATAACGGCGGCGCGACACAAACTCACGCTTTGCTGGCAAACAGTCCGGCGATCAACGCGGGCATCAATGCGCTGGCAGTTGACGCGGACGGCGTGCCGCTCGCGACCGATCAACGCGGCGGCGGTTTTCCGCGCATCGTCGGCGCAACGGTTGACATCGGAGCTTACGAAGCGGCAAATGCGGCACAAATTTTCGTGACGATTAGCGGTCGCGTCACCGATGGAAGACGCGGGATTTTTGGCGCGCGCGTAACGCTCATTAATCCGGCGGACGGCACGGCGCGCACGGTTCAAACCAGCCCGTTAGGATTCTACCGCATCGAAAACGTCGCCGCCGGACAAATCTACACGATTCAGGCGCGGCACAAACGAATGTCGTTCGCTACGCAAACTATGATGATTGACGAATCAAACAGCATCATCAATTTCAGTGCGGGTAATTTTTAGATTGAATTTTGGTGTCGAAAATTCGTTTGCCCTGAAGAGCGCGTAATGACCGGTCAGATTTCGTCGAAGCTGTAAACCGTTTGATGGCTTTGATTATCCGGTACGGGCGAATTTCCGGCGCGGACGGCAAGCGTCGTCTGCATTCCCGCATTTCGTGCCGCGTCGAGCTCGGCTGAAACGTCCGAAACGAATAAAACGCGTTTCGGCGGATGATTGAGCGCGGCGGCGATTTTTACGTAACTTTCGGCTTCGCGTTTATGCCCGAAATTTGTATCGAAATAATTTGAAACGGATTCGCTCAAATCGCCGAAATTCGAATATTTGAAAATCAGTTTTTGTGCCAAACGGCTGCCCGACGAATAAATCGCAATCGTTTTCTCCTCTGCTTTCCATCTTTCAAAAGCGCGCGGAACATCTTCAAACATTTCTGATCGAAGCTCGCCCGACGCGTAACCCGCCTGCCAGATCTTGCCCTGCAAAGACTTTAAAGGCGTTGATTTGCGATCAACCTCGATCAAAAATTTCAAATAATCGGCGACCGATTCGGGCGCGTTCTCGCGAAAATCCCGACCGTAAATCTGCTCGGTAAAATCCCGTCGGTATTCGATTTTTAATTGTTCGATTTCAGTCTGAATTTGATCGAAATTCTGACGGACGAACTCGCCGATCTTCGCTTTCGCAAACGGGAAAAGCCGTTGATGGACAAAATCGATCGGCGTCGTCGTGCCTTCGATGTCGAGCAGAATCGCTTTAATCATTTTTTATTTTCCAATCTAAAAAAAATCGTCGGCAATTCGTCTTTCGCTTCTTCCCTGATTTTTTTCATTCCCAATTTTTCGGCAACTTTCTGTGAAGCGACATTCGGCGCATCGCAGCTCGCCTCGAGATATTCGAAATTCAACCCGGAAAAAGCGTATTCAATAATTTTCCGAGCGGCTTCGAGTGCCAGACCTCTGCCCGTAAACTCCGGCAATAAAGCGTATAACAATTGCGGCTGCGGTTCGTCAAAAAAATGCCGCAAACCCGTAAAACCGATTATTTCACCCGTTTCATTTTCGTAAATCAGCCACAGACCATAATGCGCTTCGGCAAAAGTTTTTTCGCTCTCGGCAATAAAACTTTCGATCGCTTCACGCGGGAGAACCGCGTCGTCGCACAGATATTTACGGACAAACTCATCGGTCAGAATTTTATAAAAAACGTCAAAATCGTTGATTTTAACCGGTTTCAGCCTCACTCTTTCCGTTTCTAAATCAAAATTCATTGTTTGCTAAAATTTTGCTGGAATATAATTGACGCCGAAACAAAGCGGCTGATAATTGGCGTCGACACCGCTTTCGGTGTATTGTGGCGTCCAGCCGGAAACGTCCTGAAAAAGCCGGATCGCGCGCACCGTCCGGTCGCCGCAGAGGTTAAACCAGTGCCGCGTGCCGCGCGGGACGCGAATCAGATCGCCCGCTTCCATTTCGATCGAAACAATCTCGGAATCCGTCGGCGCGATGTGAAAAAGCCCGTGTCCTTTGACGATAAAGCGCACTTCGTCTTCATCGTGCCAATGTTCGCGGTTAAATTTACCGAGCATCGCATCGAGGTTCGGCGTCGTCGGCACAATGTTGATGACATCCGCCGTCACATAACCGCCGCTCACTTTGAGCTTTTCAATTTCATCCGCGTAAGCCGCTAAAATCTCGTCTTCCGAAGCATCGGGCGAAACGCGCATTTCGCGCGCGTCCCAACGCTCGTAATCAATTCCGATTCCGGCAAGATAATTCGTAATTTCCGCCGAATCGTGTAACACCAAATTTTTATCGGGAATATTTACAACTGCCATAATTTAACTATTTTCGCACAATTCGTGCGGTCGTGACGACTTGCCCGACATGCCGCGCCGTGTGTTCGGCGATATGAAAGAGCAAACCGAAAACATTTGTTGCTAATTTTTTGCGCCCGACCGTTCTTTCTTCAAATAATATTTCGGGCGCAACTTCTTTCATAAACCGAAGCGCGTTTTCGATTGCGAAAACTGCCTGACCAACCAACTCTTCGGCGTTTAGATCCGAAGTTTCCGCCGTTTCGTTTTTCAGAAATTCAAACTGTGCGTCGCTCAGACTTTCGTTTTTCGCATAAGTCAAAAGCCGGTCAACACTTCCGCCAATATGGCGCAAATGAAATGCGACCGACGCCGCGCCGTTCGGTTTTATCAATAAGGCTTCATTGGTTAATTCCGCCGCCGATTTTTTCAAATCCGTGATCGCCTGCGAAAGGGCGTGCGCCGCCGGCATCAAAAGGTGCGCAAATCCGTCCAATTTTCCGCTGAGCCACGCTTCTTCCGCCATAAAAAATCTATTTCAAACTTCTTCCGAGAACTTCAAACAAAAATTCAAAAATCTCGATATGCCGCCGCGCTTCCGTAACGTCTTCGCCCCATGTGTAAAGCCCGTGACGGCGCAGATAAACGCCGTGACATTTCGGATT
>CADEFG010000044.1:12541-14812 GCA_902826505.1 uncultured Acidobacteriota bacterium | reverse complement strand
TTCCGGAGGCAGGAAAGGCGGTTCGGCGATAAAAGAAGCCGCGCCGTTTGAAGAAGCCAAAGACGCCGGGGTGACGAACGAAGTCAAAGAATCTGCGCCCGAAAAAACGCCGTCAAAAGGAAAACCGGCAAAGCCGAAAAGCTCGGGCGGCAGAGGCGGAAAAACGGCAAAAGGCAAAAAGCTCGAAGACGGCGAAGCGAGCGTTAAAGAGTCTTCGGACGTGGCTGAAATGGCGGTCAGACGCGGCGGTCGCGGCGGTCGCGGCGGTCGCGGTCGACGCGGCGGGCAAGGCGGCACCGGCAAGCCGCAGGAACGTTATGAAGGCGCGGAAATGGGTGAAACCGTGACGGCTGAAACCGAGATCGCCGCCGCCGATTTTGAGATCGCGCCGAAAACCGGCTATCAGGGCAGTAATCCCAATCGTCGCGATAACCGCGATAACCGCGATAATCGCGACAATCGTGACCGTGACGGCAGACGCGGGCAGCCGACCATTACCGATCTGCTGCGCGAAGGACAGGAAATTCTCGTCCAAATCGCCAAAGAGCCGATTGCCCGGAAGGGCGCGCGGATCACGTCGCACATCGCGTTGCCCGGACGTTTTCTGGTTTATATGCCGACGATCGAACATCTCGGCGTTTCGCGCAAGATCGAATCGTCGAGCGAGCGCGGACGGCTGCGCGTGCTGATTCAAAAGATCAAAGCGGAAGAAGATGTGCCGTCGGGCGGATTTATCGTCCGCACCGCCGGAATCGGTATTTCCGAAGAAGATTTGCGGCAGGATGCGCGGTATCTGGTGCGAACGTGGCTCGATATCAAAAAACAAGCCGAGCGCTCAAAATCGCCCGCGCTCGTTCATCAGGATCTGGATATTATTCAACGTATTTTGCGCGATCAGCTGTCCGATGATTTTACGGCGATCCGCGTCGATTCCGAAGAAGAATATTTAAGAATCGTCGAATTTATCAATCGGATTCAGCCGCGAATGGTCAAGCGCGTCAAGCTTTACACGCGTGAAGACCCGATCCTCGAAGCCTACGCCGTGCAGGAAGAAGTTGATAAGGCATTAAAACCGCGTGTCTGGCTCAAATCGGGCGGCTATCTCGTGATCAATCAGACCGAAGCGCTGGTTGCGATCGATGTCAACACCGGAAAATTTGTCGGCAAAGGCAATGCGCGGCTCGAAGATACGATCACCAAAACGAATATGGAAGCGGTCGATGAGATTGCCCGCCAGATTCGTCTGCGCGATCTCGGCGGAATTATCGTTCTCGATCTGATCGATATGGAAGACCGCCGCAATCGAAACAAGGTTGCGCAGGCGCTTCAGGAAGCGCTTTCCTCGGATAAATCGCCGACCAAAGTTCTCTCGTTCAACGATTTCGGACTGATCATCATGACCCGCAAACGCGTCAAACAATCGCTCGAACGAACGATGTGCGCGCCGTGCGAATATTGTCAGGGCGCGGGTTGGGTTAAATCGCCGCAGACGGTTTGCTACGAAATCCTCGAAGAAGCCCGACGTTTGTCGAGAAGTCAGAGCGATGTGCGCCAGACGACTCTGCGCGTAAATCCCGATGTGGCGGTTGCTCTGCGCGGTTCGGAAAGGGAAGTTCTCGAAGAGATCGAAGCTTATCTCGGGACGACCGACATCACGAGCGACAAGGCGATTCATCAGGAACAATTCGATTTCGCGTTTATTTAGTTAAATCGTAAATAAAATTTAGCCACAGAGAACACAGAGTTCACTGAGGGAAATAAATTATTCTCAGTGAACTCTGTGTTCTCTGTGGCTAAATAATTTGTAGGTCGAATTTTAGTTGAAACGCCTGTCGGAAAGTTCTATTCTGAATAAAAGGAAATAAAAGCGATGAAGTTTATCCGTTATTCAAAATTTAAAGGTTTCGACCCGTTCGGCATCAATCTCGGCGATCTGATGCAGGCGCTTTCCGACTCGCTGCTTGATTCGGGTTACAACGAAAACTACTGGTGGACGCGCCAGCGCAACGAGATCGACGATTCGCTCGACGCGCTCCGGCAGGCGATTTTGGACGCACTGCTCGAACAGGGAATTTTGGATCAGACGGATGTCGAAAAAATGCTTGCCGACAACGACCATAAATTCAAAGGCTCGCTGCTCGAAGAACTGATCAATCAGCTGATCGAAAGAATGGTCGAAGAAGGTTATTTGAACTTGCAGGAAATCGAGCAGCCGCAGGCACAGCAAAATCCGAAAGGGCAAGGCAAGGGCGAGATCGGGCAAGCGATGCC
>CADEFG010000044.1:7067-12531 GCA_902826505.1 uncultured Acidobacteriota bacterium | reverse complement strand
TTGCATGGCAAGGAGAGCGGAGAGCTGGAGGCACAGCAATATCGGAGCGAGCGAAGCACGGGCGCGCGCGGGCGAGCGATGTCCCGCGACATTTGTTTTCAGCTAACGGAAAAAGGTTTGCATTGTCTTGGCTATAAAACCTTGCAGAAACTCTTGGGTTCGATGGGCAAATCTTCGATCGGTCGCCACGAAACACCGCAGTTAGACACGGGCATCGAAGCGTCGCTCGGCAGCAAGTCGTATGAATTCGGCGATACGATCAATCTCGATGTCAACGCGACGCTTTTATCGGCGATCACGCGCGAAGGTCTCGGCGTTCCGCTCAATTTAGAATACAAGGATTTGCACGTTTACCAGCAGGATTATCAATCGTCGTGCGCGACCGTCGTGATGCTCGATTGCTCGCATTCGATGATTCTTTACGGCGAAGACCGTTTTACGCCCGCCAAAAAGGTCGCGCTCGCTTTGGCTCATTTGATCAGAACGCAATATCCGGGCGACAGCTTAAAAATCGTCCTTTTTCACGACGGCGCGGAAGAATTGCCGCTCGCAAAATTAGCGACCACGCAGGTCGGTCCCTATCACACGAACACGGCGGAAGGCTTAAAACTCGCGCGCCGGATCTTAGCGGCGCAGGGCAAGGAAATGAAGCAGATCGTGATGGTCACGGACGGCAAACCGACCGCCGCGTTTATCGATTCGGGCAATCCCGCTTACTTAAATTACCGGCGTTATTCGCAGGTTCAAACCGACAAACGCCTTTTGTATAAAAACTCGATGGGCAACGACCCGTTCGTCATGGCGGAAACCTTTAAAGAAGTTCAGGCGTGCCGCAAAGCGGGAATTATGATCAACACATTTATGCTCGCGAGCGATCATTATCTGGTCGAATTCGTCAAACAAATGTCGGCGATGACGCGCGGCAAAGCCTATTTCGCCAACCCGAACAACCTGACCGAATTTGTCCTGATGGATTTTCTGAAACGACGGACGAGCCGCGTGAAATAAATTTTGCAATTTTGCCGAAAAAATCTTGACTAAAACCGTTTTCTAAATTAATTTAGCCTCGATACCTTTTGACCCGATTAACCCGGTAGCGTGAAATTTACAATGAAACACTTACTTTTTTTGACAAAAAAGATTCAGCTCTTGACCTGTCTTTGCCTGCTTTTGTTGCTGTTTAGCGCGTCCCTGTTCGGACAGGAAAACGGCGGTTCCAGCCGCAGCGGCAGAACAATTTATAATCAACTCAAAGCCTTCGAGCTGAATGGCGGAAAAGCCGAAGTTGCCGGGCTTGTCTTGAAACGAGATCGGGTCGTCATGACTTTTAACGGCACTTTTTATTTTACCGCGCCGGTCGAAGGCAAAGTGACGGGCGCGGTTTTTGTCGGACAGGGCACCTTGAAAGCCGAAGTTCCGCCGAGTAATTTTGAGAAAAACAATGTCAAACGACTCTTAAATGCCGAAGCGGTCGAATCCGATTTCAAAACGGCGGTTCTGCGCTTTACCGACGACAGCTTCGAGCTGATCGGAAAAGATAAAAAAGACGGCGCTGCCGATCCGCCGACGCAGAAACTGGCAACTGAAACCGATACGCGGATATTAAAAGAAACAGGTGCCAATCTGGCATCGCGGCTCGCTGTTTCGATTCTTAACAAGGAAAATCCCGGCTTCTTTTTTGCGGATTTTGACGGCGGAAAACGTGAAAGATTCACTTTCGTGCTTGACTATCAAAACCGTATTCCGACAAATTATTTCACCATCAACGGCGGCGAAAAAGGACTTATTTTCGCTCATAAATCGTCAATTTATGACAATGAAACATGGCTGGCGTTTTATAGTTTGGAAGATTATCGAACCGGCTTTGTCGCCTATTCGGATATGAACGATCTGGTTGATATTACGCATTACAAAATGGAGCTGGATTTGCGGACGCCCAAAAGCAAGCTCGGTTTAAGAACAAAAATGAGTATGATCTCGCGTTTTCCGAATGTCTCGGCAATTTCTTTTACGATCGGCGACTCTCTCGGCGAGTATGAAAATCAAAGATTGAAAAAGCAATTGCGTCTAAAAGCGCTTCGGCTGGGAAATGAAAATATCGAATTTGTCCAGGAAGACTGGGAAAGCGGGATGACGGTCTTTCTGCCGAAAGCCCTTCAAGCGGAACAAAATTTCGAACTGGAATTTGAATTGGAAGGCGATTTTATTCAACAGCCCGAATTTATTCAGGACAGTCATTATCCGAGGTCGAACGAGAGTTGGTATCCGCATCACGGATACTTGGACCGGGCGACCTATGAAATGAGCTTTGTCCATTCAAAAAATCTCAAGATCGCGACCATCGGAGTCAGACAAAGCGAAGAAATTTCGCCGGAAGCCAAAGATGTCATGATTACCAAATACCGGATGGATTATCCGGTTGCGCTCGTCACTTTTGCGATGGCTCCATTTAAACGGCAAACCGAACTGATAAAATGGGATTCCGGCGAAAAACCGACCCCATTGGAATATAACTCGCTGACATACCTGGTGATTAAGGAAGATTTTATCATGGCGGAACTCAACAATTCCGTTCGTTATTTTAATGCGCTTTTCGGCAAATATCCCTATGATACTTACGGCGCGGCGTTTCATCCGTTCGGTTTCGGACAAGGCTTTCCTTCGATGGTGATGATTCCCAACGCCGACCGCGCCAATAAATATACCTATGCTTTTATCGCCCACGAAACGGCGCATCAATGGTGGGGAAATATTGTCGCGTGGCGTTCGTATCGAGACCAGTGGCTGAGCGAAGGTTTTGCCGAGTATTCAGGCGTTCTTTACACGGCGCTCAGAAAAGATTATAAAGCCTCGATAAATCTGATCGATGAATTGCGCGATTCTTTAAAAAATCCGCCCGAAACCCAAATCGGATTCGGAAAGGGCAAACTCGTCGAGGTCGGTCCGCTGATTCTCGGGCACCGCTTGAACACGAGCAAAACCTACGGTGCCTACAATACTTTGATCTACAACAAAGGCGCCCTCGTTTTGCGGATGCTGCATTTTCTTTTCACCGACCCGCAAACGGGTGCCGGCGACGCCTTTTTCGTAATGATGAAGGATTTTGTCGAGCGGTATCGAAATAAGGTCGCTTCGACCGAGGATTTTATGCAGGTTGCCGGCGAACATTTCGCGAAAACCCAGAACGCCCAAAAATATAAGTTAAAAAATCTGAACTGGTTTTTCCGGCAGTGGGTTTATGAAACCGACCTGCCGTCTTATGCAATGACCTACACGTTTCAAGACCAGACGGACGGCAGTTGTCTGATCAGCGGAACGATTATGCAGGAAAACGCGCCGGACGATTGGGCAATGATCTTGCCGGTTTCCTTTACATTCGGAGAAAACAGTTTCGCGACCTCAACCGTGGCGGCGGTCGGTCCCAAAACAAACTTTAGTATCAAGCTTCCGCGCCGCCCGCAAAAGGTCGAACTCGATCCACAAAAATGGGTGCTTTCGGAAAAGACGAAGATAAATTAAAATAAAGTATAAATGGCAAAATGGCGTTTCTGCCCCGGCGGCGAGCGCGATTTGAAATCCGCGAAAAATAAATCGCAAACTATCAATTAAAATGCTTTTTCGAGAATTGCTCACCGAAGAGCTGAACAAACAGCGCGAAGAATTTTCGCGTTTCGCTCAATCGCAGGCGGGCGATCTCGATTATTACGTCGGGGAATTGACGCGTTTTGCCGAAAAATCATTCGCCGACATTTTCGGGATTCTGCACGATTGCGCCGACTGCGGCGCGATGCCTTCGGAAGAAACGAGTCTGACGCAGGATTTTTCGCTCAATTTCAGGGAACACTGGAAAAATCACGAAGAAGCGCGGCGGTGGGCATTCGAGATTCTCAAAAACCGCACGACTTTTGCCGCCGACGGCAGTCAGATCGTGCTCGAAAGGGAAATTTCCTTTCGCGTCGGCGGCGTCCAGATCGGCTGGTTCGAAAATCCGCACGATCCGGCGAAAGGCTACGAAAAAAACGCGCGGTTTATCGTGATTCCGCCGCAGGATTTCGGCGCGGACGCCGATGTCGGCAGGGCAGATTCCTACGTTGGCGAGCGGCGTTTCACGGCGGAGATCGAAAAGGTCAAGGAATTTCTCGACAAAAAACGCGGCTGGCAGGCAGCGGGCGAACCGCTTCCGCTCGCGTTTTACGACGGCACTTTACTGCTTTCCGTGACCGAATTTCAAAGAAACATCACGGCGCAGCTCGTCGAGCTCGCGCGGCTTTCGCGCGATTGCCGCGTTCCGGTGATCGGTTACGTCGATCGCAGCTACGCGTGCGATCTGATGACGATGCTCGATTCATTCAAAGGCGCAAAAGCCGAGCTCGCCAGATCGCTCGACGACGTTTCGATCCTCCACGCTTCGACGCTCAAAAATTGGGGCGACCGGACGCCGTTCTGTTATTCGCGCCGTCACGGTCTCGACGCGTTTTTTGATCCGCAAACCGATGAATCGCTCGTCGGTTTCGTCTATCTGCAAACCACGAGCGACAATCCGCCCGCGCGAATCGATGTGCCGTCGTGGATTTACACGGAAGGACTGCTGGACGAAGTTTTGGACATTGTCCGCGCCGAATGCGTGATCGGTCTCGGTTATCCGTATGCGCTCGAAACCGCCGATCAAACCGCGGTGATCACCGTCCGCGACCGCGAAATTTTTCTTCGCGCTTTACAAGACTTTGCGGTTCGTGAAAAACTTGAATTCAGCGTCTCGCGCAAAAGCGCGAGCAAAGGCAGACGAAGATAATGGGAAACGGAGAACGGAAAACGGAAAATAAAAACCGCGCAGCGAGCCGCGCACAATTTTCCGCTTTTAATTTTCCACTTTCCGCTTGCCCGGCGTGCGGCGCGGAAGCGCGGCGCGGGAACGCAAAATTTTGTCTGATCTGCGGGAAACTTCTGCGCGAAGATTATCAGCCGCTCGACACGCTGCGCTCATCTTATAATTTGCAGGGCAAGAGTTTCGAGTTTCAAAAAGCCGAGATCGAGGAAGTGAAAAATTTGTTCGAGCAAAATAAAAACACGGTTTCGCAGACCGCCTGGGCGTGTCTGGTTTATTCAATGGTGCCTTATTTGGGGATTTTATTTATTCCGTTCACGTTTTTGATCGGCGGTTTCGGCTACATGACCGCCTTGCGCGAACCGCAGCTCGGTGGTCGGCGGCTCGCCTTGATCAGCATTGCCGTCAGCTTTGTTGTGCTCGCCGTACAGCTTTTTTTGTGGTGGCTGCTTTATATTATCCCTGAACTTGGAAAACAAATATAGTAGTCGGAAGCCGGAAGTCAGAATACGGAAGTAATGAAACTTCTACTGACTGCTGACTGCTGACTGCTGATTACTTATTAAATGAAAATTGCGAAAATCGTCAGTTCAAACTCACATATCGATTACGTCGGGCGCGTGATCGATTCGCTCGACG
>CADEFG010000044.1:0-6967 GCA_902826505.1 uncultured Acidobacteriota bacterium | reverse complement strand
CGGACGCTGTCAGAAAATTTCACACGGATGCTGGCGATTGTCTGCAAATCCATTATTATTCGCAGATCGTTGCTCACGCCGGACTTTTTGCCGCGCCGCTCTTGGAATCGATCATCGAACAACTGAGTTTGGATTGTTCGGCACAGGACCGCCAGCGGCTCGGCGTTTTAAAACAAACCTTGCTCTGGCAACGAACGATGGGCGGAATGCGTCTATAAGTTTAGATTTCAGATTACAGATTTCAAATTCAAAATTTAGGATCAAAATTTATGAAAAAAGTATTATTTTTTCTCGCTTTAAGTTTATTTATCAGCGCTTCGATCGTTTCGGCGCAGCCGCGTCCGGTCGAGAAAACGCCGACGCCTTCCACGCCGGTCAAACCGGCGCCGCCTTCATTTGCGGCGAAATACGAGGGCGGAATGTTCGGTTTCAGCAAAAAGGAAGAAGGCATTTTAAAATTTGACGACGGCAATGCGCGGCTCGTTTTTTTCGATAAAGCGCAGAGGGAATTATTTTCGATCCCTTACAAAGCGATGCTGATCGTTTCGCCGCAATCGCAGTCGGTTCAATCAACGACCGGAAAAGTCGTCGATTATATTCCGTATGCCGGACTTTTGGGCGGCTTTATCAAGGAAAAACGGCGTTATTTGATCATCAATTTTGACGACCCGGACGTTGAAGCCAAAGGTTTGGTCAATTTCAAGATCGAAGATAAAGAATTGCTCGATTCGGTGGTTGCCGCGCTTGGCGCGAAAGCCGAACTGAAACCGCGCGGCGACGCTTTTTATCGTCCGAAAGAAAAGGAAAAAGCCGACAATAAATAATTTTCAGCGCAGATCGCCGAAATGATTTTGGAGCAGCGCGGCAATCGTCATCGCGGCGGTTTCCGCCCGCAGAATTCTGCCGCCGAGCGTCACGATCTGAAAACCGTTCGCGCCCGCGATTTCGATTTCCGAATCTTCCCAACCGCCTTCCGGTCCGACGATGGCGGTTATTTTTTTGTCCGCAACGATCGCGTCGAACTGCGCGCCGCCGCGTTCGGCAAATAAAATTTTCGTGCCCTGCGCGGATTTTGTAAATTCGGTAAATTCGCGCGGCGTTTCAATCCGCATCAATCGGGCGCGTCCGGATTGTTTCGCGGCTTCGAGCGCGATCTTTTGCCAGCGCTCGCGTTTCTTTTCCGCGTCCTTGAGTTTGACGTCGGCGCGTTTCGTCGTGACCGGAGCGAAATTCGTCACGCCCAGTTCGACGGCTTTTTGCAGCACGAGATCATATTTTTCGCCTTTTAAAAGCGCGACTGCGAGAGTCAGATCCAATTCGGATTCAGGCGCTGACGGCGAGATTTCTTCGATAATCTTGAGAATCGTTGCCTTTTTTGCAATCGCTTCAATTTCGCCCAAAAACTCTTTGCCCGCGCCGTCGAAAACCCGAGCTTTTTCGCCCGCCCGGAGCCGCAGAACGTCGCGCAGATGACGCGTTTCTTCAAGGCTTAACGCAATTTTGTCTTTGCTGAAATTTTCTGGCGGAGCGTAAAATCGGCGCATATAATTTTGACCGCAGTTCACCGAAGATTTATGTGATTTATTTTTTCTCCGTGAACTCGGCGGGCTCGGCGGCTTCGTTAAATCTTTCTTTAAAATCCTTTGAATTTTGCCTTAATTCGACCCAGTTTTCAAAAATTTCGGGCGATTGCAGCCAGAGCGTGAACCATTCGGCGATCTCGGCTTTTTCGGCGCGTTTATTTTCGTCAACCCGTTCGTTACGAGCGATCATCTGAGCGCGGTTTTTGCCTTTGATCGCAATTTCGCGAAGCCGCCGCAAACCTTCCCGGTCGTTTTCCGAAACGAGTTTTTTTCTTAAATTTTCGAGCCGCCGGATCGAGATCAAGGTTTGTTTGAAATCGGCAAACTTCAAAATATTGCGAAACATCGCGTCGTAAGGCGATTCCTGGCGTCGCCGGACATCGAGTTCGAGGATTTCGGCGTGGCGCAATTCGGCGCCTTCATCGGCTAAAAGCCGCGCGATCGTCATCGGCGATTCGACCGCGCCGAAACCGAACCGGTCTTCGACGGCGATTTCGATCGCTTCGATTTCTTTGGCACCGACGCTTTCGCAATCGAGTTTTTCCCAAACTTCGATCATCAGATCGGTTTTTGTGCGCGCATTCCACATTTGTTCAATTACGAATTACGAATTTAAAATTACGAATTGAAGGAAACAATTTTCAAATTGACGTTAGATTTGAACCGCAAAATCAATCGTAATTCGTAATTTGAAATTCGTGATTTTACCTGCTGACTAATTTTATCAAATCGGTCGAAGAATGATCTTTCGGGTCGCCGACGATCACTGTTTTGCCGCCGTATTCGCGAACGATCGCGCGTTCGGGAACACTTTCGGTCGTATAATCCGTGCCTTTCGCGTGAAAATCCGGACGCACCGCGCGAATCAGTTCGGCGACGGTCGGTTCGTCGAAAATCGTCACGAGGTCAACGAATTTCAGGGCGGAAACGATCTCGGCGCGTTCGTGTTCGGGCATCAACGGGCGATTTTCGCCCTTTAACCGGCGCACTTGCAAATCGGAATTAATACCGACGATCAAAATGTCGCCGAGGGCTTGAGCGCCTGCCAGATAACGAATATGACCGACGTGAAAAAGGTCGAAACAGCCGTTCGCCAGCACAATGCGCGCGCCTTTGCGCCGTTCGATGGCAACCCGCGCAACCAGCCGGTTGCGTTCTAAGACGGGCGCGAATGAGTTTGTTTGATTCATAAGGTTTGCGCTTTTTGTTCAAAGATCTCGGTTTTTGACAGCGACGAGATCAATTCTTCGGCGCTGACGGAAGCCGTTCCTTTTTTCATCACGACAATTCCGCCCGCATTATTGGCGAGCCTCGCGCTTTCGGCAAAGCTCAATCCGCACGCCAAACCCAAAGCGTAGGCGGCGATGACCGTATCGCCCGCGCCCGTCACATCGACCGGTTCTTTCGAACCGACGGCTTCCATCTGCAAAGGCGATTTATCTTTTTCGATCAAAAGCATTCCTTTGTTGCCGCGCGTGATGAGCAGTGACTGGTAGCCGAGCCGGCGGCAAAGTTCGGCGCAATCGGTTTCGGTAAAACCTTTTCCTAAAATCTGCTCGACTTCTTCCTGATTCGGCGTCGCGGTCGTCGCGCCGTGAAATTCCGTTAAACGAAACCGCGAATCAACGATCAGCGGAATATTTTTTTCGGCGGCGATCTGTTGCGCAAGTCTTGTTATTTCCTTGTTTGCGACGCCGTAATTGTAATCGGAAATAATGATCGCGGCGGCTTTTTCGCATGCCTTTATCAAGTTGGCTTTTAACTGCGCGGTTGTTTCGTCGTCGACGGGTTGCTGGTTTTCATAGTCGATCCGAATAACCTGCTGGCGCGGCGCAAAATGTTGTCCGGCAAGCACACGCACTTTGGTCGTCGTCGAAAATTTGTCCGCCGCCACGAGAAAATCGCAATTAACCTTCGATTCCCTGAGCCGCTCCAAAAGTGCGTTTCCGTTTGCGTCCTTGCCGACAATTCCGACCAAAACGGCGTTTCCGCTGAGCGAAGCGACATTCGTTGCCGCATTTGCCGCGCCGCCCGCAAGCGTTTCGGTTTCATCGTGGCGCAGAATAAATACGGGCGCTTCACGCGAAACACGCGCGATCGTGCCGCGCAAAAACTGGTCGGCAACCATATCGCCGACGATTACCACGGTTTTATTCGGGAATTTTTGTTTGATGATTTCTGCTAGATCGTTCATTTTTGAGATACAACCAAATTACTATAAAACGAGACTTTGCACAAAAAGACGGTTGCTCGTTAATCGTCGATCGAGAATTGCCAATTGGGGAAAAATATTCTTTGAACGCAGGTTGATGAATAAATTTAATTTCGATTGACGATTGACGATTAACACTTTAACAAGCAAACAAAAAGGTTGAAGACCGCAAAAGCCTTCAACCTTTCAAATTTGACCATTCAGCAAAAATTAGTGCGTATCGTAAGCGGCAATCGGGAAATCGCTCGCCGCGCCCCATTGAACGACTGCCAGAACGCCGTCCGAGCTTCGCAGAACGTAGAAGCTGCCGTTCGAGTCGCGCCAGATGCCGAAATCGCATTTGCCGTCGCCGTCATAATCGTTTTGGGCGTTCAAATCCGAGCCCGTCACGCCGAAAGTATTGGCGATCAGACCGCCGTCCGAACTTTTTTGAATATACCAAACCAGATTTGAGGTCGGTGTCGCGCCTTCGCGAACAACCGCAATATCGGTTTTGCCGTCGCCGTCATAATCGCCCGGCACGACCAAATCGTTGCTCAAGCCCCAATTGGTAATGGTAAATCCGCCGTCGGTGCTGCGTTGAATATAAAAAGTTGATTGTGCCGCGGCGGTCGCGCCCGGACGTTGGATCGCAAAATCGAATTTGCCGTCGCCGTCATAGTCGCCGCACGCCGTGTAATCGGTCGAAAGTCCGAACTGGTAAGCGACAAATCCGCCGTCCGAGCTTCGCGACACATACCAGATCATATTTCCGCCCGTCCGGCGAACGACCGCCAGATCGGTTTTGCCGTCGCCGTCATAATCGCGGGCAACCGGTTCATCGCCGGTCAGTCCGAAATTAAAAGCGACAAACGCGTTGGTCGAGCTGTTCAAACGATACCAGACGCCGTCCGTGTCGCGCCAAACCGAAACATCACCTTTACCGTCACCGTCATAATCGCCCGGTGCCATATAATCGGAATTTGCCAAACCAAATTGCTGAAACAAAAATCCGCCGGCGGATTTATTGATATACCAGACATTGTTGCTCGGGCGGAAAACCGAAAAATCGGCTTTGTTATCGCCGTCATAATCAAGCGCCGTGCGCAATTTGTTTTGCCCCGCAGCCGAAACTACCAGAAGAACTACAAGCGCAAAAAACACACTAAATTTGCCGCTTTTGGTCAAAATACTTTTCATTTTTATTATCCTTAAAACTATCTGATTTTATTTTGCAAAGGTTTTGGCAAAGTAACGCCAAAGACTATAGGAATGTCCAATATACTACTTTAGACGAACTAAATGCAAGATATTTGACAGAAAAACCTTGTCAACACCGAAATTTTACCTTTATCCTTTACCTTTGTTCTGCGCTTTTAGACGCTCCTAAATTGATAAAAGTTGGAATAGCGCCAAAATTTTATCAAAAAATTAATTTCTCGATTGCGTAACGGTCAAAACCTGTCCGCCGATCGTGATCGTGCCGGTTCGCGAAATCTGTTGATTCGTCGCCACCCGGAACGAAACCGCGCCGTTTCCGCTGAGCGGTGCCGCGCTCGTCAAATTGATCCATCGGGCATTGCTTTTGACCGTATAATCGCAATTCGCCGGGGCGGTCACATTGACCGTAAAAACGCCGCCTTTGGTCGGCGCGAGTAAATCTGTTTGCGAAAGATTGAAACTGCAAACCGTTTGATTCTGCAATGCCCGCTGAACATTCAATCTGCCGCCCGTTTTGACCAAGCCGTTCCAATTTGCCAGCACATCAACCGTGTTCATCAGCGTCGCTTTGAGCGAAGCCGTCGAAAGATCTGGATTAAACGACGAAAGCAGTGCCGCCGCGCCCGCGACATGCGGCGTTGCCATCGAAGTGCCGCTCGAAAGCCCGTAACTCGAATTTGAGCCGTTGGTGGTGCTCATAATGCCGGAGCCGGGCGCGGCAAGATCGACGCTGACCGCGCCGATGTTTGAAAAACTCGAACGCGCATCGGTCGAAGTCGAAGAGGCAACCGAAAGAATCGTCGGCAGATCATAACTTGCCGGATAAAGCGGCTGCGTATCGATGTTCCGACCGTTATTGTTGCCCGCCGCAAAAACATTCAAAACTCCCGCTTCGCCGAGCGCGTCGAGCGCGTCGCGGGTTGCCTGGTCATAACCGCAGGCTTCGGGACAATCGGCGTAGGAATTGTTTGTGACGCGAATATTGACGCCGCGATTTTTCATCATTCGAACGTAATTATAAGCATTGACGAGCATTGCCGAAGTCGAATCCGCCGCGCCCGCGCTGTAGATCTTGATCGCCATTAGTTTGACGTTCAAATTGACGCCCGTCACCGCGAGGCTGTTGTTGCCGACCGCGCCGATCGTCCCCGACGTATGCGTGCCGTGTCCGTTTTCATCGATCGGATTGGAATCGTTGAAACGAAAATCATAACCGTAAAAGTCGTCGATAAAACCGTTGCCGTCGTCGTCAATCCCGTTATTGTTGGTTTCGCCCGGATTGGTCCACATATTTGCCGCCAGATCTTCGTGCGTGTAGCGGATGCCGGTGTCGATGTCGGCGACGACGACCGTCGAACTGCCGGTCGTCAGATCCCAGGCGAGCGGCGCGGAAATTTTCGTCAGCCCATACATTCCGGTGTTCGGGAATTGCGGGTCGTTCGGCGTCACCATCAGGTGATAATAAAAATTCGGCTGAACGGCTTCGATCTCGCCGAAGGTTTTGTATCGTTCGATTGCTTTTTCGACCGTCATGCCGGCGGGCAGTTTGACGCGGATCCAGTTCAGATCGCCAAGCGTTTCGATCAGCTCGGCACCGATCACCTGATTGGTTTGCGCGACCATTGACGAAGCCGTGCCGCTTTTAAATTTCACCAAAACCTCGCCGTCGGCAAATGCCTTTTCAGTTTTCTGACCAACAACCAAATTGACGGGCAAAAGCAGTAGGGCGAAAAAGAAAATAAATTTAACGGCTTTCATAACGGAATTTGTAAAAACTTGCCTTAAACAACAGTGCAATTTTTTGAATGAAAAATACAAAAATATTAAAGATTATAGTTTCTTCGGACGGAAGATTACAAATTAAACTCAGGGGAAAACGGAAAAGAAATTTATGGGGCGGCTAGAGGGATTTGAACCCTCGACATCCTGAACCACAATCAGGCGCTCTAACCACTGAACTATAGCCGCCACA
>CADEFG010000043.1:5605-14830 GCA_902826505.1 uncultured Acidobacteriota bacterium | reverse complement strand
AACAATTACGGGAAAATCCGTACACGGTTTTGTTGCTTGACGAAGTCGAAAAAGCCAACCCGTATTTGATGAATATTTTCCTCCAAGCTTTTGACGAAGGATGGCTGACCGATGGACGCGGCAAGAAGGTTTATCTTTCGGACGCGATCGTCATTATGACTTCGAATTTGGGT
Organism: uncultured Acidobacteriota bacterium; assembly: GCA_902826505.1. GTDB lineage: Bacteria > Acidobacteriota > Blastocatellia > Pyrinomonadales > Pyrinomonadaceae > JAFDVJ01. The sequence goes on along the minus strand of CADEFG010000043.1, from coordinate 14,657 downwards.
TCGGATAATTTCAAAAAATACGAAAAACCGCTCGGTTTCGGAATGAAATCACGCGGCGAAATGAAGGAAATCAAAGCCGACGTGATGAAAGCCGCCGAAACCAGATTTTCGCCCGAATTTCGCAACCGGATTGACGAGATTGTCATTTTTTCGCCGCTCACGATGGACGAAGTTAAGGAAATCGCCAAAATCTATCTGGCAAAATTGAAACGACGGATGGAACGGCAAGGAAAGCTCGTCGAAATCACCGAAAAAGCGATCGACACTTTAACGGAAAAAGGTTTCAGTCCGGCTTACGGCGCGCGTTTCTTAAAACGTCACATTGATCAAAAGGTAAAACTGCCGATCACCAACGAATGGAAATCGTCAACGCGCTTTTTGGTTGACTCGGAAGACGGTGAAATCGTCGTCAAACCGATGGACGCGTTTAGTTTGAACTAAACGCAAAATGAAACATTGTCAAAAAAGGCTTAAACGAATTATTATTTCGTTTAAGCCTTTTCGATTGGAAGGCAAACTTAAATCTATGCTCAAACAAAGAATCCTTTTTTATACAATTTCACTCTGCCTTATTTCATTTTTTTCCCATTTTGCGAAGGCTCAGGAAATTTCTTTTAACTATTATTATAGTTTTGAAAGAGTCGAAGCCGACGAACCTCCGAAAATCAACGGATTTGATGTGAATTATCCAGACACGGCACGAAAGAACGGTGTTCAGGGAACGCTCAAAGCAACTCTCACACTTGGTGAGAACGGCAAAGCCAGAGACATCAAAATCATTCAAAGTCTGCCGTTCGGGGTCGATGATGCCGTTACCCAAGCATTACAAAATTTATATTTTCAACCGGCTAAACTCCGTGGTCAACCCGTTCCGGTTCCGATGAACTTTGATTTTGTCGTGTCCGCGCTCTATGAAGAAACCGACAAAAACGTTACAAAACCGAAAATCATCGAAAAGCCTTTACCGATTTACCCGTCAAAATACGTGGCGGAAAAGTTAAAAGGAAAAGTGCAGGTTTTGATACTGTTCTACCCGGACGGGAAAATCGAGGTTTTAGGAGTCAACAGCGTTATGCCGCGCGAATTTGATAAAGCAGCAGTCGAAGCCGCCGCGAAAATTCGTTTTCAGCCGGCGGCGCATAAAAAAAGCAAAGCCGATGTCGCGCAAAAAATGACCGTCGAATATGACTTTAAGCCGTAAAAATATTTGATCTCAAAAAAAACTTTTGGCATCAAAGTTTTGATGATAAAATCTCAGCAAATTCTTTTTAATATGAAAATCAAATTTTTTTCACTTTCGAAGACCATCAGTTTATTACTCTGTCTGTGTTTTTTGGCGATTGACGGTTTGGCTCAAACTTCAAAAAAAGACGAGAAATCCGAAGCGATCCTGAAAAAAGCCGTTCAGGTTTTAGGCGGCGAAAATTATTTAAAAGTAAAATCACAAATCGGGCGCGGAAAATTCAGCCTGATGCGCGACGGCATGATTGGCTCTTTTCAGACCTTCATTGATGTTATCGTTTTTCCCGACAAAGAACGCACCGAATTTAAAGCGCTCGGCGTCAAAACCGTCCAGACAAATGTTGGTGACACGGGCTGGATTTTCGACGGCGAAGCGCAGGTCATCAATGTTCAAAGCGAAACCCAAGTCAAGGATTTCAAGCGCGGAATCAGCGCGAGTCTCGATAATCTTTTGCGCGAACATTGGCGCGGGAAAGCAGAGTTGAGTTACGTTGGAAGACGGGAAGCGACTGTGGGCAAACGAAACGATGTCATAAAATTAACTTACGACGACGGTTTTGCGGTCGAGTTCGAATTTTCGGCGGAAGGACTTCCGGTCAAAGCGATTTACAAACGCACGAATCCCGACGGCGAAGAGCAAAAAGAAGAAGACCGCTACGCGCAGTTTGTCGATTTTCAAGGCATCAAAACGCCGCTCATCATCGACCATTTTTCCGGCGGCGTTCAGACTTCGCGCATCAATTACGAAACGATGGAATTCAATAAATCAATTCCCGACTCGGTCTTTGCCAAGCCGACAAATCCGAAAGAATTGAAAAAAGATTTGAAATTGTAATGATTAAAAATAAAAAAGTGAAAGAGTGAAAAAGCTTTATTGCCTTGTTCAATCAACTTTTTCACTCTTTCACTTTTTTAATTTCCACTTTAGATTTCCAATTTAACTTCCTCGCTCTCCGGTTCTGCGATTCTGCCTTTGCGGTCGTGCGAAAATCCGCTCACCAGACTTACAAATAAATCGGGTTTTTCTTCCGGCGGAACGTGTCCGCAATTTTTCAGCACGACAAAACGCGAATTAAGGATCGAATTATAAAGCGTTTCGCCGTTGTGAATCGGGATCACCGTGTCTTCTTCGCCCCAGATGATGAGCGTCGGCTGATTGATCAAATGCGCGTCTTCTTCGATGCGGTTCGCGTCCCAATTTCTGCCAGCCTGCAAAACGGCGTTGTGTCCGTCTTTCGCATGAAGCGGGCGAATGATCGATTCGATGCGGTCTTTCGTGATCAGATGATGATTCGCCGGCGCGAGCGTGCCCTGCATCCGCATTTTCATAAACATTTTAGAATCAAGCAAAAAAGGTGTCAGAACTTCGCCGACACCGGGAATGCGTGCCAGTTTCAGAATCGGCTGATTTTTCACTTCGTCATTGATGACCGCGTCGACCAAAACGAGTTTTTCAACCCGTTCCGTATAATCGAGCGCGAGAGTTAGAGCCACCGCGCCGCCGTAAGAGCTGCCGACAACGGTCGCGCGTCCGATTCCCAGACGATCCATAAAACGCGCCAGCATCCGCGCCTGCGACGTGATTTTGTAATCGAACCACGAAGGTTTATCGGAAAATCCAAAACCGATCAGATCAACCGCGACAACGTGAAAACCTTCGTTCGCAAGCTGCGGCGCGACAGTTTTCCAAACATAAACCGAAGCCGTAAAACCGTGAATCAAAAGCAAGGTCGGACTATTTCGATCGCCGAATTCCTGAAAATGAACGGTCGCGCCGTCGATCTCGACAAAATGCGAATTTTCCGCGTGAATAACTTTTTCCGAAACGTCATGCCAGTCAACGGTCGCGGCACGCGTCAACATTTTTGCAGCGACGACCGCCCCGACGGCGCCGCCAAATCCTAAAGCCAAATGTTTTAATTTCATCTTCGTTTTCCTCTATTTCTCAACATTTTACACTAAAACCAGTTTCGGTTGAACTACTTTATCCGCGTCGTTGTAAAAACCGATCGCGAGCAGGTTTTCGCCCACCGTAAGGCGCAAAAACTCGCCGTCTTTTAATTCGCCCGAAACTCTTCCTAGTTTCACGCCGTTTTTTATTTTGGCAGCTTCCGTTTCCGATAATTTTATTTCCGCGAGATGCGAAACCGCTTCGTTCGTTGAAATTAAAATTTCCGCAAGTTTGTTTTCCGCGACCTGCTTCTCTAAATTTTCGAGCGTCACGCTCTTTTCGATGCCGAATTTTCCGGCTTTCGTTCGCCGAAGTTCCGCCAGATGCGCGCCGACTCCGATTTTTCTTCCGATGTCTTCCGCCAAAACACGAATATAAGTTCCGGCTGAACACAAAACCTTAAGTCCCATGTCCAATGTCTCAAGTCCCAGTTTATTTGTCTTTTTCGCGGATTCGCAGTTTGTAATGCGTAATTCGTAATTCGTAATTCGCACCGGCTTTCGTTCGATCTCAATGCCTTTTCGCGCGAGTTCGTAGAGTTTTTTGCCTTCGACCTTTTTTGCCGAATACATCGGCGGCGTTTGTTCGATTTCACCGCGAAATTCCGGCAAAATATTTTCGATTTCTTCCTTTGAAATTTGAAATTTGAATTGTGAAATCGAAGACTCTTTGATTTCGCCCGTTCGGTCGCCCGTCTCGGTTTCAAATCCAAAACGAACAATCGCGTCATATTCCTTCGCATCTCGATCCAGAAATTGAGCGAGCCGCGTTGCCTTGCCGACGAGAATCACGATTACGCCGGTCGCAAACGGGTCGAGCGTTCCGGTGTGTCCGATGCGCTTTGTTTTTAAGATTCGGCGGCACCGCGCGACAACGTCGTGTGAAGTGATTCCGGCGGGCTTGTCGATGATTAAAATTCCATCAAGCATATTTTGGATTTTGGATTTCTGATTTCGGATTTGCAAATTAAAAAGTTAAAATTTATCAAAACAAAGGTTGGCATAAATTTATGTGGCGCAAAAGATTAGAATTCAAAGAAGACCAGGAACGGATCATCAAAAACGTCGAAAAATCGCGCCAGAAAACCTTTGACCGCGCCGTTAATCTGCTGACTTACAAACCGCGTTCGATCAAGGAATTGCGCACGCGGCTTTTAGAGAAAAATTGGACAAACGAGCAGATCGTTGACGAAATTATTGAAAAGCTCAAATTTTACGGCTATCTCAACGACGAACAGTTTGCGAAAAGTTTTGCCGAATCGCAAATCCGCCAAAAACCGGTCGGCAAACGAGTTTTGAAAATGAAGCTCGCGCAGAAAAAACTCGACAAAGAAACCGTCGAAGCGGCGCTTGAAAAAATTCTCGAAGAAACGCCCGAAGAAGAAATCATCGAACGCGCCATTGCTAAAAGATTAAAGCTCAAAGGCAAACCCGAAACGCGCGAACACGCCAAAAAATTTTATGATTATCTTCTGCGCCAGGGTTTTTCCTACGATCTCGTAAGCAACAAAATGCGCGAAATCGCTTCCGGTAATTACGATGAAGAGTAAAAAACTTCTCAAAAGGAATCTTCAACAGTTGGAAAAAGAATTCCCAAACGAGGTTCTGCCGAAAGAAAAACTGCCGTTACTGCCGCGTGAAAAGGATTATTCGAAAATCCCATTGGAAGAATTCGGCACCGAGCAATTATGCTTTATGATTTTACATGGTTTGGGCTTAAAGTTTTTGGTTCCAATGGCAATCGAGATTCTGACGGAAAATCCCTTTGCCGAGGGCGAAAACATCGGCTATAGTTTAATCGGCGCAGTTTTAGGTATAAAACCATCGTTCTGGCGGGAAAATCCGGAATTATATCAAAAGGTCGAAGAAATTCTGCAAACAGCCGAAAGCGTCAAAACCGAAGAATCCGCAACAATTTTAACGATTTTTCTCCCTCAAAAAATTTACGATTTTAGAAAAAACAACCCGCAAATCAATGACTAAAATCAATTACGACCAGCGTGTTTTCAAATCCGTTTCAAACTCGGAAACGGGCGAAGTTTCCGCCGCGACGATTTTCCAATATCATCAAAAAGACGATCTCGTTTGGGCGGAATATTCGGGCGGCACGATTGTTTTCGGCAGTTTGATCGCCAAAATACTCGATAATGATTCGCTCGAAATGCGTTACCAGCACTTGAACGCAAACGGCGAACTGATGACGGGAAAATGCGTTTCAACGCCCGAAATTTTAGAAAACGGGAAAATTCGTCTTTATGAAAAGTGGCAATGGACGAGCGGCGATCTTTCACACGGCGAATCGGTCATTGAAGAAATATAATCCTTGACGCGGATTATTTTGATTAAACTCAGAATAGGTTTCACTCTTCGGAGCGCGGACGGCTCGTCCGCAACGGCGCGCAAGCGACGTGAAAAAAGCTTTGATTTCCTTTAACATTAAAGGAAATCAAAGCTTTTTTGAGTGTGTTTCACACGCTTGCGGACGAGCCGTCCGCGCTCCTGACTTATTAAACCCGAATATTTATTTTCGCGTGTTTTTTGTTAAATTCCACGTATTTTTCTGGATTTCCACGTATTTTTGTCGAATATTCTTATATTTTCGTCGATTTTCAGCGCTTTTCGTGGATTTTCATCTGTTTTTCTCGAATTTCACGTTGTCAACGGCGATTATTCATCCTTTTTGTCGAATTCCACGCTTTTTTCACGATTTTCATGCTTTTTTGTCGTTTTTTACGCGTTTTTGATGGCGAGCGTTATTTTTATGACATTTTTTATTTTCAGACGTTTAAATAAGGTAAAACAATAATTGCAGAAATTTAAAACCTTTTTCAGGACTCGGCGTATAATTAAATTACGAGGGCAACGCTTCGGAAGATGGTGTTAGTAAAATCCGCTGCGCTTGCTTGGGCAAAAATGCTCTTCCTTTTTACAATCCTGGTCGTTTTATCGGCTGTCGCACTGCTGGCAATTTATGCCAAGCGGCGAAACTCCTTTCCTTTAGAACAAAATCCGCCACGAAATCTTTCCGCCGAAAATCTTCGTCCGCTATTTCAGCCGACAGAAGACGAACTTCGTGCGTTTGAACGCGAGGAAAATGCGCGAATCAAGGCAAAAGCAGAGGAAGAGGCGCGTCGGATTCTTGTTGAAAAAACCGAAAAAGCATTTGAATTTGAAAAAGTTTGGCGCGAATTGCCCGACCGAAAGAAGACAATCGAACTACTCTTTCTGGCTTCGCAGAGCGAAAACGCTAAAACATTTAGCAAATGCGCGGAAAATGTCATAAAACTTTGGCGAGAAAACCGGATAGAAAATCTTAAAGCACGGGACTTGGCTGAATTGTTGGACAGCCATTTTCGCACTCTGCCCCAACAGGAAAGAACTTCGGGCGTTGGTTTTTGGTTAAAAGAGGAAATCGAAAATCTGCGTACGCGGTCAGAGGAAAATTTTGAAAATAGTTAAAAGAAGCGTGAAAGGATGGAGATTTTGGCGAAACGCCTGATTTTCCGCCTTTTTAACTTCAGTGAAATTTTCTTGAGGAAAATAAAATGAATCAAAACTTAATTCCTTTAATCTTTGTGATTGGAGTCGTAATTGTTGCGCTCGGTATCGTCTGGTATATCATTACGCGCTTTTTGGTTAATATCGGCGCAACCGAAGTCGGCATTAAAGAGCGTCGTTACTGGGGAACAAAAATGGCGCAAGGGCGCGTCGTCGCGACCGACGGCGAAATCGGCATACAAGCCGAAGTCTTAAAACCCGGACTGCATGTCGTCTTTTTTCCGATTGAGCGTGTAATCCAAAAAGTTCCGCTCGTCGAGATCGGCGCAGATGAACTCGGCGTAATCGAAGCGATCGACGGCGAACCGATGCCGATGGGCAGTAATTTCGCGCCCGACCGCGCACAAAACGCGCATAACAACTTTCAAGACCCGATCGCCTTTATCAAACAAGGCGGCGTCAAAGGCATTCAGCTGCGCACGCTGCCGCCCGGAAAATGGGCAATTCACCCGTATTTGTTTAATGTTTCGATCGCCAAAACGACGATGGTTCCCGCCGGCAAGATCGGCGTCATCACATCCGCCGACGGTGCCCAGCTCGAACCCGGAAGACTGCATGCAAGCGCCATCAAAGGACACAAAAACTTTCAGGACGCGGAAAATTTTATTTATAACGGCGGACAGAAAGGTCCGCAGGTCGAAACGCTGACACCCGGCACATATCGTATTCACACGCAGTCGGTTTCGCTCGATAACGGAAATGATTGCAAACCCGGACTTTTTACGGTGCGAATGTTTGATGCAACGATCATTTCCGAAAATCAGATCGGCTTGGTCGAAGCGCTCGACGGTGCCCGGCTCGATCCGCGCGATTATGTCGCGCAAGCCGTCACGGGACACGATAATTTTCAGGATTCGAACACATTTATCACCGGCGGCGGTCAGCGCGGACCGCAGAAAGACATTCTTCTGCCCGGAACTTATTACATCAATCCGTTGATGTTCAAGGTCATTATGGAATCGGCAAAAGAAGTTAAACCCGGCGAAGTCGCGGTGATCGTTTCCAACGTCGGCAAAGACCCGGGCGAAGAAATTCGCCGCGCAATGGCAGCAAAAATCCGCGAACGGCTCGAACGTGAGGAAGAAGAACAAGTCAACATTGCGGCGGAAAAACTCGACAAAGTTGACGGCGACGATCTGACGATCGACCAGATCAAAGCCGAACTCGTCAGCGATCCAGCGGACAAACGGCTCGACAGCGGCGCACACGAAGCCTACGTCGTGCCCGAAGGTTATCGCGGTATTCAGGAAACGGTCGTCGGTCCGGGACGTTATTACGTCAACACTTTGGCGACGACGCCGATCGTCATTCCGACGACGAATATGACCGTCGAATGGACGGCGGAAGAGGTCGGAAATTCGTTCGACCCGTTTGCCGTGATCTCGAAGGACGGTTTTACGATGCAATTAGAAGTGCGCGTGGTGTTTCGCGTCAAACCCGAAGACGCGCCGTTTATGGTCGCCAAAATCGGCAGCACCGAAAAGCTCGTCCAAAACGTGATGCATCCGCTGATCGACTCGATCTTTCGCAATCAGGCATCGGAATCTTCGGCGATGGCTTATCTGCAAAACCGCCATGAAGAACAGGAACGCGCCGAAGCGCGCGTCAGGATGCATCTTTTGAAATATCACGTTGATGTCGTCAACGTTTTGATCTGCCATATTCATCTGCCGGAAGAGCTGATGAAAACGCAGACCGAGAAGATTTTGGCGGAACAGAAACAAGCGATGTTCAATGCCCAGCGCGAAGCCGAGATCAAACGTATCGAGCTCGAAAAAACCAGCTCGCAAGCCGACAACCAGCGCAGTTTGATGGAAGCGACGGTCGGCGTTGAAATCTCCGCGAAACGCGCCGAACAGCGCAAACGCGAAGCCGAGGGCGAAGCCTACTATATTTCGGAAACGGGTAAATCCGAAGCCGAAAAAGTTCGCCTGATGGGCGAAGCGCAAGGTGTCGCGTATAAAGAACAGGTCAACGCGCTCGGCGCAAACGGCGTCGCTTTGGTCGAAACCTTAAAAGTCATCGGCGAAAAAGGCGTCCGCATCACGCCCGATATTTTGGCTTCGGGCGGAACCGGCAACGGTGACGGCGGCGGCGGAATCGGAACTCTGCTGCTGCTTAATCTGTTCCGCGACCAGATGGCGAAAAACAACGAAAAAGCGCCGGAAAGCGTTAACGGAAAAAACGGTAACGGTTAGCTCTTTGAGTGTTTGCTCAAAAAAGGTGCGTGATAATTGATTATCGCGCACCTTTTTTATTTTCTTTCGAATCAGTTTCGATAAGAATCATCGATTTTGTCTAA
>CADEFG010000043.1:0-5595 GCA_902826505.1 uncultured Acidobacteriota bacterium | reverse complement strand
TGTCGAGTTTTCTGAGCAGCGCGGGAAAAGTCAAATCCGCGCCCATTCCTTTGGTAACGGCTTCGACCTGCGCCCGTGCGCCCGCGATGATCGGCGCGGGAACGGAAATTAATTCCGTGCCGCCGGCTTGCGCGAGAATTTGTATGCGGCACGCGCTTTCCAGAATATACATAAACAAAAACGCTTCCGCCGCGTTTCTGCCGCACGTCAAAAGCCCGTGATTTCGCAAGATCAAGAAATTATTCGCGCCAAGATCCGCAATCAGACGCGGTTTTTCAGCTTCGTTGAGCGCGATACCTTCGTAGCTGTGATAGGCAAGATTTGAAAGCGGCAGAATCGATTGCTGGGAAATCGGCAGAAGTCCGCCCTTTTGCGTTGAAACCGCGACGCCGTGCAGCGAATGAATATGCAAAACGCATCCGACATCGTGTCGCGCCGAGTGGATCGCGCTGTGAATCGTAAAACCTGCCGGGTTGATAAAATGCGGCGAATCAAGCAGTTTATTGCCTTCTAAATCAATTTTGACAAGGCTCGAAGCCGTAATCTCGTCAAACAAAAAGCCGTAGGGATTGATCAAAAATTCGTTTTCCGTTTCTGGCACACGCGCCGAAATATGCGTAAAAACAAGATCGTCCCAACCATAAAGCGCGACCAGCCGATACGCCGCCGCGAGTTCGACGCGGGTTTGCCATTCCTGCGCCGAAACCTTTTCTCTGACCGAAATCGTTGCCGCCGATTGTGTCATAAATTTTCCTCCTTTGTCTGCGTCTTTTACTTTAACAATCTTATGAATCGTAATTTAACTCTTTCGCAGGATTCCGGCAAACGGGCAACCGCCGGACAATTCATCTTCAACAAAAAGGCTGGACATTTCTGCCAGCCTTTCTTTTTCAATATGATTTTTTCAACTCATCCGCAGTCCCGACGGCTTCATCTTTTAACTGGTCGTATCTTTCGTCATCCGGTTTCAATTGTTTTTTCCCGACCAGCAGCCGAATCAGATTTCCGCCCGTGAAATAAAATCGTTGCTCTTCTGTGCGGACGACTTTCGGCGATCTGCCGCTCGCACCGAGCGGACGGTCATATTTGTTGTGTTTGACAAACGCAAAAATCAACTCTTCGCCTTGATAATAAAATTCGCCCGTCGCGTTGAAAGATTCGCCGTAAATCCGGGCGACGATCTTTTTCAAGCCTTTGCCCGAAACGTAGTAGGTCGCTTCCGTTCCTTCGAGCGAAATTCCTTCGACATCTTTTGTTTTTTTCCTATATTTCGCCGCCGCTTTGTTGATTGCCGCGACTTCGGCGCGAATTGCCGTAATTTGTTTGTCGGTTTGCGCGAAAATCGAGTTACCGAAAACTAACATTAATGCCGACAGTAATAATATTTTTTTCATATCCGTAATTTTTTTTGAATCCAAATGTGATTTTCCCACGAAATCATCTATGAGACCGAAGATATTTGTATTTTTGCAAATACGCAAGTCTTGAAAGTAGCGCGCAGGGGGAATAAGTTACGGTCAAGGGAAGCGGAATTTTAAGTGAAACGGAAAAGCAAAACTGGAGACTTTTCCGTTTCGCCGTCAGAACTGAAACGGGTTTAGACAAACGAGATGAATACTACTTGAAACCTCCTTGAAAAAAAATCTGCACCGTTTTTTTCCGACGGTGCAGCAATTCAATGTAGTTAATCTCCTTTCTACGTTGAAGCCGGACGTTTGATTGGAAGCGTCCGGCATTTTTTTGTCTGAAAATGCTTTTCGTTTCGGCTTTATGTTAAAATTTTCTTTTAACTTTTTACCGGATAAATTTATGAAAGGCAGCGAAATCAGACAGAAATTTTTAGAATACTTTGAACGCGAAGGGCATAAGATCGTCCATTCGTCACCGCTTTTACCCGCCAACGACCCGACGCTTTTGTTCACCAACGCGGGCATGAATCAATTTAAAGACGTTTTTACCGGCGCAGAAAAACGCGATTACAAACGTGCCGTATCAAGCCAAAAATGCATCCGCGCCGGCGGCAAACACAACGATCTCGACGAAGTCGGCAAAACCGCGCGGCATCACACGTTTTTTGAAATGCTCGGCAATTTTAGTTTTGGCGATTATTTCAAGGAAGACGCGATTCGGTTCGCGTGGGATTTTCTCGTCAATGAATTAGGACTCGAAGAATCGCGCCTGTGGTTTTCGTATTTCGGCGGCGACGCGGAAGTTCCGGCGGACGAAGAAGCGCGCGATCTATGGATCAAAGTCGGCGCGAAACCTGAACGCGTTCTGCCTTTCGACCGAAAAGATAATTTCTGGCAGATGGGCGACACCGGACCGTGCGGACCGTGTTCGGAAGTCCATTATTATATGGGCGACGAACCCGGCAATCCGGAGATGAATCACGCGAAATGGGTCAACGGCGAAGGCGACACGACGATGGAAATCTGGAATCTCGTCTTTATGCAGTTTGAAAGAAATGAGATTGAAAAAGGAGTTTTCGAACTAACGCCGCTCCCTGCGCCGTCGGTTGATACTGGCGCCGGTTTAGAAAGAATGGCGACGGTTTTGCAAGGCGTCAAAACCAATTATGACACGGATTTGCTGATGCCGATCATCAAAAAAACGTCCGAATTAGCCGAAAAATTCTACGAATACGATACGACGGAAGGCTTTGCGATGCGCGTCGTCGCCGATCACGCCCGCGCAACGGCGTTTGCGATCGCCGACGGGATTCTGCCGGGAAACGAAGGCAGAAACTACGTTCTGCGAAAAATCATGCGCCGCGCCATCTATCACGCGCGTAAGCGACTTGGATTTGAAACTTTGTTTTTCCATAAAATAACAGATTTTGTCATCGAATTGATGAAGGACGCTTTTCCTGAACTTGAAGTCCAACGCGAGTTCATCGGTAAAATGGTCGAACTGGAAGAAAAAAGATTCATAAATACTCTAACGGTCGGATTAAAGAAGTTAGATGAGTTAATTGCGAAGAATCAAGAGGAAATGCACAAAAGCAACTTTGACTTCATGGAATTGGCAAAACTTAATGACACTTTTGGAGTTCCGAAAGATTTAATCCGAGTCGCTCTTGAAGACGATGGTTTTGTTTTTGAAGAAGCAGAGTTTATCGACCATCTTGATAAAGCTCATAAAGCGTTACAATCAGAAAACCGTTATGAAGTTAAAGATGGTAAAGGCGCTTATACTTTGAATGCTGAACCTGGTGAAATAAAAATAACTGGAAGTGATGTTACATTCAAAATAGGTAAAACTCAGCAAGCCGAGAAAATCAATCCGATTTACGCCGATTTGCAAAATGTCGGCGTGAAATCGAATTTTCACGGTTACGACAAAACGGAAGTTGAAGGCGCGAAGGTTTTGGCTTTGGTGAAAAACGACGAGCAAGTGAAAGAACTCGCGGAAGGGGACGAAGGTTTGATTGTTTTGGATGAAACGCCGTTTTATGCCGAAGCGGGCGGACAAGTCGGCGATACGGGTTGGTTGAGTCGAGAGTCGAGAGTCGAGAGTCGAGAGTCGGATGAAAAGACTCAGGACTCAGGACTGAGGACTCAAGACTTTGCGAAAGCAATCGTTTTCGACACGTTTGCGCCCGTCGCGGGAATTGTTCTGCATAAATCCAAAGTCGAAAAAGGCGTGATTCGAGTCGGTGACGAAGTGACGGCGACGGTTGACGTAGCGAAACGCGATGCGACGCGGCGCAATCATACGGCGACGCATCTGGTTCACGCCGCTTTGAAGGAAGTTTTGGGAACGCACGTCAAACAAGCCGGCTCGGTCGTTGCGCCGACTTATTTACGCTTTGATTTCACGCATTACCAGCCGATCAGCGAAGCGGAATTGCAGGAGATCGAGGATCTGGTCAATCGCGAGATTTTAAAAAACGATCCGGTCAACACCGATCTAATGAGTATCGAAGAAGCGATGCGGTCGGGCGCGATGGCGCTGTTCGGTGAAAAATACGGCTCGCAGGTGCGCGTCCTTTCGGTCGGCGGCGGCACGTTTTCCAAAGAACTCTGCGGCGGAACGCACGTTCGCGCGACGGGCGACATCGGAAGTTTCAAGATCACGTCGGACGAAGCGGTCGCTTCGGGCGTGAGAAGAATCCGCGCGATTACGGGTTTTGACGCCTTCGAGCGTTTCCGCGAAGACGAAAAATTGATCGATCGTTCGCTCGGCGTATTAAAAACTCAGCGTGATAATTTGCCGAGCGCGATCGAAAAATTGCAGGAAGAATTGAAACGCACGCGCAAGGAAATTGACGATTTGAAGATGAAAATCGCGACCGGCGCGTTTCGCGATGCGTCATCAGCCAACGGCGACGAAGCGAAAGACGTGGCGGGCGTCAAAGTCATCGCCAAAACGGTCGAAGGTTTGGACAAAGGCGGAATGCGGCATTTGTCCGATACCTTGATGTCGAAAATAAAATCCGGCGTGGTGATTTTGGCACGCACCGAAGACGACAAAGTTTCGTTCATCGTCCGCGTTTCGGACGATCTGACCGGCAAAGTTTCCGCCGGCAATATCGTTCGCGAAATCGCGCCGCTCGTCGGCGGGCGCGGCGGCGGCAAACCCGATATGGCGGAAGGCGGCGGCACGGATGCAAGCAAATTGGGCGATGCTTTAGAGGCAAGCTATAAATCAGTCGAACAAATGTTGAGCTAAGCCGTTTTTATGCAATGGATAATGTATCATTTTTCAATTCCGGCGATATTGTCAGACTAAAAAAAGAATTAAAAGATACCAATATTAAGATTGGCGATTACGGTATTGTTTGGGCAATTTATGCTTTTTATGTCGATGAAAGCAACACAACTTTAGGTTTTGATTACGAAGGAGCTTTTTGGGATAGTGAAGGAAATTATGAGGATTTGATGTTCGAAGAAGAAGAAGCCGAGAAAGTCTTAAAACTTGAAGAAGCACCTTTTTCGGAAGATATGAAAGAATTCTGGCTTTGGATTAACGGAAAAAAAACGGAGTAAATTATGGATTGGGCAGAAGTTGTAAATCATCCGAGTTTGCGCGATTTACCTTTCAAAATCGAAACAAATGAATTCGGAGAGATCATTATGAATCCAGTAAAGATTGGTCATTCAATTTTTCAAGGTGAAATCTCGTCTTTAATGAAGTCGATGCGTCCGGAAGGCATCGCGGTGGTTGAATGCGCGATCAGAACGAGTAAAGGAACAAAGGTTGCGGACGCGGCTTGGGCTTCGATGGAAGTGATCGAAAAAATCAAGGATGAAACCGACGCTTCGATTGCGCCCGAAGTTTGTGTTGAGGTCGTTTCGATGAGCAATACAAAACTGGAAATGAAGGAAAAACGTCAGCTTTATTTTGAAAAAGGCGCGAACGAAGTTTGGATTTGTAATGAATACGGCGAAATTAGATTTTTTGACGATTCGGGGGAAATTGAACAATCGAAAATGTTTCCAGATTTTCCAAAGAAAATTTCGATCGGCAAACAAAACTAGTTGAGGGCGGCGGCACGGACGCGAGCAAATTGGGCGATGCTTTGGAAGCAAGCCATAAATCCTTCGAGCAAATGTTAGGAAATTAAAACTTACGAAAACTACAAAGCAAAGACCG
>CADEFG010000042.1:1537-14959 GCA_902826505.1 uncultured Acidobacteriota bacterium | reverse complement strand
TCGCTTGCCGAAAATTTCTGCGCGGCTTGCGCTTTAAGCCGTTCTTCGGTGGCGCGGACGAGTTGCACATACTGCATTCGCAAATCGCCCAGCAGACTTTCGAGAAGCCGCGATTCCTGCGGATGAAGATTGCCGGTTGTCTTGTCGCGGAGCATTCCGAGAACGTCGAGCCAATATTTTCCGGTTTCCAAATCGAGCGAACGCTGTCCCGTGACCGGGTGCGGCATCGCGCCGAGCGCGGCGGCGGCGTTGGTCGCGAGCGTCGAAAGAAAATTAACAAAGCTCGCCGGGTCATCTGCGCCGGGAAAATCTTCTTCCGTTTCGGCTGCTTCTCCGGTTTGCGGCGTCGTATGAATTTCTTCCGTTGCGGGCGCGGTTTCCAAAGTCGCGGCTTTTTCTGCGGCAATCGTTTCGGAAACAGGCGTTTCAGGTTTCGGCTTTTCGGGTTCGATCTCGACACCTTCGCGAACGCTTCCGTCCAGGTTGAATTTGCGTCGGTCGGTTATTTTGATCACGGGTTGTTCTTCTTCTTTTTCTACCATTGCTTTATCAGATATGTTTTCTAAAATTTATATTTTGATAGTAGCATTTTGGCGAAAGAAAGTTCAAAATCGAACATAATGCGCGGCAGGGCGGAAATTTACGAGAAACTATCAATAAATTTGGTTTTTGTGAGAGCAAATCGAAGATCGGGACGCAGCGCCGTAAATCTTAAAACAATATGTCGGAAAAATTTGACGAGCTCATCAATGTTATGGCGCGGCTTCGGGCGCCGGGCGGTTGTCCGTGGGACGCCGAACAAACTTACGCCTCTTTGGCGCAATATCTTCTGGAAGAATGTTACGAAACCTTCGACGCGATTCAGGAAGCCGCCGAAACGGGCGAAACTCATAATTTGCAGGAAGAACTCGGCGACGTTCTCCTGCAAGTCGTTTTTCATTCGACGATTGCCGCCGAACGCGGCGATTTTACGATCGATCAAGTCGTCGCGGGCGTGACCGAAAAACTGATTCTGCGGCATCCGCACGTCTTTGGCGAAGCCGAGCTGAAAACCGCGCAGGACGTTCTGCAGAATTGGGACGAACTCAAAAAAGCCCAGCAAAAAGCGTCGGGCAAGATCGAAAAAGTAGGAGAATCGATTTTAGACGATGTTCCGGCGGCATTTCCCGCGCTTTTAGAAGGACAAAAACTGACCAAAAAAGCGGCAAAAGTTAAATTCGATTGGGAACATGTCGGGCAGATCTTCGATAAGCTGACCGAGGAAACCGATGAATTGAAATCAGCGATCGAAACGGGCGAAAATATCGAAGAGGAGCTCGGCGATTTACTTTTCGTGGTTTTAAATCTGGCGCGAAAGCTCGACGTAGATGCCGAAACCGCTTTGAAAAAGACAAATCGCAAGTTTCGCCAAAGATTTAAGTTTATCGAACAAACTTTGCAGAAAAACGGTAAAACTTTGGAAAAATCAAGTTTAGCGGAAATGGATCGGCTTTGGAATAAGGCGAAAACTCAACAATCCGTTTGAACTGTTGCAATTAAGATAAAATCAAACAAATTCTTTTTTGAATTGAAAGCGAAAAAGTTAAAGATTCTACGTTTTACATTTTTATTAAAAAATATTAAATCTTCAAAAAAACTTTGACTTTAGATTTTTATACGGGTTAGAGTATTCACAATACTTTTTGTGAGGAGGTCGATTTATGAAAAAAAATAAAATCGCTTGGTTGCGGTTTATGATGTCTTTCAGCTTAATTCTTACTGTTTTTGTTAGTTCCTCGATGGTTGCATTGGCAGTAACGGACAAAAAATCTTTGGCAGGCGAAATAACCGTTTTGGGGAGTAGCGGAAGTGTGGAAAACCCATCGGTACTGCTTAACGGAGAGCGCGCTTTCAGCGGACAAACTTTTTTCTCTTCCGGGAGGATTTCCACTTCGGAAACAAGCTCTGCAACTATTAGTCTGGGGAAACTAGGTCATATAAATCTATCTCCAAACTCAATTTTGAATTTGAATTTTACGGAAAATAACATTTCAGGAAAACTTTCCGCCGGACAAATCAAAGTTTTTGCGAAAGAAGGAGTTTTGGTCAATATTCAAACCGTTGACGGCACTGTTAATAACGATGCAAAGCTAAACAGCGTTTACACAATAGACGTTCAATCCGGGACGACCCAAACGTCTGCCGAACAAGGTTCGGTTTCACTGCTTAATGAACCGACAAACATTCCCGCCCAAAGCGGAAAACAAACTACGGGCGGCGGAAACAGCTATTTAGTCCCGCTTCTTATTTTTACAGGTGTTGTCGCCGCCACAGCAATTTATGTGCTGACCAGAGGCGATGACGAAGATAACGCGAGTCCCGTGAGATAGTAAAATTTTTACTTCAACCTAAATTTATCAGCAAAGCACGTGTATTTTTTCGCGTGCTTTTTTGTTTTGGTCGGCTTTGCAGAATAATCAAAAAGGCGGCTGTGATAAAATTTTTGCAAAGTATGAAGAAGTTTGATTTATCCGAAGTTCGCCGAAAGTTTCCGCTTTTGGTCGAAAACCTCGCCAAACTGACCGACCGCGAAGCTCATCTCGAACGGATTTGGGAAATCGAGCAGCGTTGGAACAATTTCCGCGAAAACCCTGACAAGAGCGAGGAAGTTGTTTTTTTTAATTCGGCGCCGAAAGATTTAAAGATCGAAGCGGAATTTGAAATCATCTACGCCGGCGGAACTTTGGGTTTGCTTCACGCCGCCGTCATGGCTTTGAAATTTAACCGCAAAGTTTTGGTTTTCGATGCTCACACGGTCGGCAAAACGCATCGTGACTGGAATATTTCCGATAAAGAACTGGAAGAATTTGTGCGCGCCGGGCTTTTTACAAAAGAAGAGATCGAAACGGCGGTTGTCAATCGCTATCAAAAGGGATTTGTTAAATTTTACGCCGCGAATTCGCGCATTAAAGCGCCGCCGCTTTTTATGGAAAACGTTCTCGACGTTGCCATCGAAGCCGATAAACTGCTCGAATTAGCCGTCAAAAAGCTAAAAAAAACTGATTCGAAAATTATCAGCAACCTGCGTTTTATTCGCACCTTTGTCCAAAAAGATAAGGTTTTGATCGAATGTGAGGAAGCAAAAACCGGCAAACGGAAATTCTATGCCGCAAAACTTTTTATTGACGCGACCGGCACCAATTCGTCCGTTTCGCGGCAATTAAACGCGGGCAAATCCATCACGCATGTCTGTCCGACGGTCGGCACGGTCGCAAAAGGGTTCCGGCGCGGAACTGCCGAAAATGAAGTTGATTTTTCGGTCGGCGAAATTCTGGTTTCGACCGAAGATTCAAGCGCCAACCGTCAGCTTATCTGGGAAGGTTTTGCGGGAAATCCGTCGAGGGACGAATACACGACATATTTGTTTTTTTACGATTCGGTCGAATCAAAAGCCGACAAATCCCTGTTTCGGCTATTTGAAGACTATTTTGAAAAACTTCCCGATTACAAAGCGAAAAACAGCGCCTGGAAAGTTATCAAACCTGTTTACGGCTATATTCCGGGCATTCGTCATCAAGGCTGGCGCAACCGAAAAAAAACGGCAGCCGACCGAGTTTTGCTGGTCGGCGACGCGGCAGGTTTGTCGAGTCCCTTGACCTTTTGCGGTTTCGGGTCGCACGTGCGGAATTTGCGGAAATTAACGGATCTGACCGAAAAATCTTTGTCCGCCAGCTTATTTGACAAGCAAAATCTTTCAAACATCAACGCCTACGAACCGCATGTGGCGCAGATGTCCAGTCTCGCTGAATTTATGCGCCCGGCTTTGAACGGCAAATCTTCGGGCGTCAATGAAACGATGAACGCGGTCATGGCGGCGCTCGGCAAATTGGATCGGGAAATCACCCGCGAGATGTTTCAAGACCGAATTTCCTTTGCCTCATTAAAAAAAGTCTTGCTCAAAACCGCCAAAATTCATCCGCAAGTATTTAATAAAATGTTTCAGCAGCTCGGCGTAAAAGGTGCTTTTTGGTGGATTGCCGATATTGCCGAAGCCGCTTTTTATGAAAGAAAAGATCCCGGTGTATAAATCAGCCACGACTGTTTTAATACAATTTTTGTTCAACTTTCATACAGTTTACACGCATCATAAACACCTTATTTATTATGCTAAATTCAATAATCATTGAGTTTACTTCGGGTCGGCACAGCACTTGCCGAATGAAATCGTCATAACTTGGACAAAAAAGATTAGTTTTTGTCCTGAAATTTTTTATCAAACAGGGTTTATCAAGGAGGTTTTTTATGAGCATCAGAAGTTTTTGGAAATTTAGCGGCGGATTAGCGTTAGCAGTTGTTTTTTCGTCATTCGCGGCGGCGCAGGACACGACGACCAAAACCACGACCACGACAACCAAAACAGAAGTCGTTCAAAATGCGGACGGCACTTATACGGTTATCGAATATCCGGTCGGGAAAGAAGTTACGGTCCAGCTGACGCCGTATGATTTGAAGGGCGCGACCGGAACGGCGCGCGTTTTGCGGGCAGCCGACGGCACGAAAGTTTATCTTGATCTGGCAGGCGTGACCGGCGACACGAAAAGCTATTATGCTTATGCCGTGGACTCAAAAGGAATGCCGACGCTTTTAGGTCCGGTGATGATCGAGAACGGCATTGCGAAAGCCGAATTTTCGACACCATTAAATCAATTCATGGTAGTGCTTTCGCCGAATGAAGGTGTCACATCTTTTAGCAGCGATATTCCGGTAACTTTCCGCAGCGCTATTCCTTCAGGTTTCGCAGTTGTGCCGACGGCGGCGACAAATCCGTCAGGCAGCAAGCAGGTTGCCGAAACATCGGAAGTCGCTTCAACTTATGAAGTTCCGCTTTTGAATGTGCCGAGCTTCGGAAACAAAACGACCGAAATCAGAATTGCTTTTGCGGGCGAATTGCAGGGATTAAAGGGCAAAGCCTATATCGATCCGGGCAAAAAAGGCGCAACGCAGGTCAAAATGCGTTTTGACGATATGAAGATGGCGCCGAAAGACAAACGATTTGTACTTTGGGCTTCTTCGGCGGATGGCAAATTTACAAAACTCGGTCAGGTTATCAATAGCGGGAACCGGCAGGAATCGGAAATTCGCAGTGAAACGGCGATGGCGGATTTCGGGTTGTTTGTAACGATGGAAGAAACGGACGTTTCCCAACCGACCGGCAAAGTTTATTCAGTTTTCAGCGTAACTCCTTAGTTTCGATATTTGTTTATGCTGATTACGAAAGGCGAGGTTTGTAAAAGCCTCGCCTTTTTATTTGATCGAAAATAAACCGGCGAGAAACTGCTTCGTTTTTTCATAAATCTGCGGGTCGGTCGAAGTCCTTGAACCGGCAATATTCAGCTTTTTGCATTTTACCGAGACAAGCCATTTTTGCGCTTTTGTCACGGATTCTTCGATACTCGATTCAAGAAAATCAACGTGCAAAAAAGGCTTTTGATGTTTTTCGGCAAGTTTTTTCGTGAGTCGCGAGCCGCGCGTCAGTTTGCCGTGTGAAACGATTAGAGTCGCGTCCGAAATCTGCACGTTCAAGGCGGTTCGTTCGGCATAATCTCTTTTCGCGGTTTCGATCAGATTCGGGTAGTTTTCACTAATCGTGCCGTCTTCGGCGCGGCGACCTTTCGGCACAAATCCGGCAACCGCGAGGTTGTTTTCGAGTGCGAAATCAAAAGCCGCGCGATCGGCACCGGTTTGTCCGCCGGAAATTATTGTTTTGATCTTTTTGACTTTCATCCGCCAAACTTCCCCTGCGTAAATTATAGTTCAACGTCGTAATTTCATACATCATCCACGCTACGGAAAAAGCAAAATAATGGTTAAGCTTTGTAATAAGAGAGCTTATTCGATTTTGGTATGGTTGTTGCTTTGTCTAAAAGGCAAGTTATTAAAACAATACAAAAACATTTCGAGAAAGGGGAAAGGTATGGCAAACGAACAAAACAAACAAACACAAAATACGTCTTTTGACGATCCAAAAAATCGATCGGCACAAACTTCAGATCAAACAACACAATCTTCAAACGTAGCGGAAAAGGATAATGCGAGTTTTTTGAACGTGCAAAACAAAACCGATTCGGCGGAATTAAATATTGAATCAGCCAAGGAAACGGCAAAGGGTTTTTACGATCAGGCAAAAAACACGGTCGGGCAAGCTTACGGAACCGCGACCAAACGCGCGACCGAGGTTTTGGAAGAACAAAAAGAAACTCTCGCGGGCGGTTTGACGAGCGTTGCCGACAGCATCAAACAGGTCGGCGAAAACTTGAACAACACGGAAGAACAAAACAAGATCACCGAAACAGCGGCAAAATACACGAACACTCTGGCAGAACAGATCGAGAATATTTCGGGTTATTTTGAACGCAAGGAAGTTCGCGAAATGGTGCGCGATGTCGAGAGCTTTGCGCGAAAATATCCGGCATATTTTATCGGCGGCGCATTTGCGCTCGGATTTTTGGCGGCACGTTTTTTGAAAAGCTCAAACCCTAAGCAATTGATCCAAAAAGCCGGACAATCGTTTGACACCGAGCGTGCTTTTGAAAACAGTTTGAGTAACGGCGAAGCAAAACCCGCGACAAATCTGTCGTAATTTGCGCCGGAAGGAGGAAGTTATGTCACAACAGCAAATAGTAAAAGAAGAACGCAGTTTAGGCGAATTGTTTTCCGAACTGGCGAACGAAACCGGCACGCTTGTTCGTCAGGAAGTCGCGCTTGCGCAAGCTGAAATAACGCAAAAAGCGACCAGCGTCGGAAAAAACGTCGGCTATCTGATGGTCGGCGGTGCGGTTGGTTACGCGGCTTTGCTTGCCGTGATCGCGGCGGTAATTATCGGTTTGGCAAATTTTATTCCGGCGTGGGCGGCGGCTTTGCTGGTCGGCGCGATCGTCGGCATCGCGGCTTATATGATGATCTCGGCGGCGCTTGCGGCGCTAAAGAAAATGGATTTGGCGCCGCGTGAGACGATTGAAACTTTGAAGGAGGACGCCCAATGGCTGAAAAAACAAACGAGCTAAATTTTTCTAGCGAACCCGATGCGATTTCGACGGCGGCAGGTGCAAAGCAGGATGACCTGCTTGAAATACATAATTATCCGTTGTCGGACGCGGAAGCGCGTGAAATTTCGGCAAACACGGGCGACGCACCGGAAGAAAACGAACATTTGAAGGCGCAGATCGAAGAAACCCGCTCGCAAATGGGCGAAACGATTGACGCGATCCAGGAAAAATTAAGTATTCAGAACATTTCCGAACAGGTTAGGGAACAAGTTTCGGAACAGATTAATTATGCGCTCGAAACGGCAAAGGAAACCGTTTACGGCGCAACGATCGGAAATCTCGGAAAGGCAGGGAAATTTATGCAAAACGTAGGAAAAGAATTATCAAAAACTGAAGCAGTTAAAATAGCGCGGAAAAACCCGTTTCCGCTGGTTTTGATCGGTTTGGGCGTCGGACTTTTGGCGTATGAAAGCTTCGGCGGTAAAAAACGCCGCACGTCACGCCGTCGTGAAGGCGCGAGCGAAGAATATCGCGGCGGAAGAATTTCATCGTCGCTCGCGCCATTAAAATCGGCAAGCGGAAAAGTCGGCAATGCGGCAAGCTCGGCTTATGAAAGCGTCAGCGGCGCGACGAGTAATGCTCTGCATACGGTTAGCGATACGGCGAGTTCGGCTTACGGAAGCGTTGCCAATGCCGCGAGTAATGCTTATTCCAGTGTCAATGATTTTGCCGGAACCGCGTATGAAAAGGTCGGTGATTACTCGGCGCAAGCGCGTGAGCAATACGATTATTACATCGAAGAAAATCCGCTCGCGGTCGGCGCGGTCGCGCTGGCATTCGGCGCGGCGGTCGGTTTAGCGATTCCGTCAACCCGCTACGAAGGCGAAATGATGGGCGAATACCGTGAACAATTACTCGATAAAGCGCAAACAGTGGCGGGCGATCTGGTCGAAAGGGTCAAAACGGTCGCCAACGAAACCGTTCAAACAGCGCAGGAAACCGTTAAAGCGGAAGTCAAAGCGCAGGGTTTAACCGGCGCTGACCGCAACGCCGCGAACGAATCGAACAAAGGTTTAAACAATAAAGTTTAGTCTGGAAAATCTAAATTTTATGACGGCGGCTATCGGCTGAAGCGGATGCGCCGATAGGGAAACCGCGTGTGTCAAAGCATCCGTTTAAATATATAGGAGTTTTTATATGTTTGAAAAAAATAAAGAAATTGTCGGAAAGGTGAATGCGAGTTTGCTCGCCGGCGATTACGAAGGATTTTTGTCGTTCTGTGCAGAAGACGTGCGATGGACGATCGTCGGCGAAAAATCCGTTCAAGGAAAGGACAATATTCGCCAATGGATGGATCAGATGGCAGCGGAAAATCCCGAACCGCCAAAGTTTACGGTTGATAATACGTTTGGCGAGGGCGAATCTGTCGCGGCAACCGGCAATATGTCAATGAAAGATAAAGACGGCAAAGAAGGACAATATTCTTTTTGCGATGTTTATCTTTTCCGCGACGATAAGATCATCGAATTAAATTCGTATGTCGTCAAAACCGAAGCAAAACACAAAACAACCAGCGGCGCGTAAATGCAAAACGCGGACATTAAAAAATCGCGCAGAGTTTATTAAACTCTGCGCGATTTTTTTTGAATTTTAAGGCGCCTCGATTTTCTCCAGTCCGTTCATATATCGCTGAAGAATTTCGGGAATCAAGATCGAGCCGTCCGCCTGCTGGTAGTTTTCCAAGATCGCGATCCACGTGCGCCCGACCGCCAAACCCGAACCGTTTAGGGTGTGCACAAATTCGGGCTTGCCGCCGCCCGCGCGTCTGAAACGGAGATTCATCCGCCGCGCCTGAAAGTCGCCGCAGTTCGAACAGCTTGAAATCTCGCGGTAAGTTTTCTGGCTCGGCAGCCAAACTTCGATGTCGTAGGTTTTCCGCGCGCCGAAACCCATATCTCCGGTTGATAACACGACCGTGCGGTACGGCAGACCGAGAAGCTGCAGAATCCGCTCGGCATTTGCCGTCAGTTTTTCGTGCTCTGCATCGCTCGTTTCGGGCATCGCGAGTTTGACGAGTTCGACTTTTTCAAACTGGTGCTGGCGAATCAGCCCGCGCGTGTCGCGTCCGTAACTTCCGGCTTCCGAGCGAAAACAAGGCGTGTAAGCCGTAAAGTATTTCGGCAAATCTTTTGCTTCGAGAATCTCTTCCGAATGATAATTCGTGACCGGCACTTCGGCGGTCGGAATCAGCGCATAATCGGTGTCTTTAATGTGAAACAAATCTTCCTCGAATTTCGGCAATTGGTTCGTTCCGAAAAGCGCTTTACGATTGACCATAAACGGCGGCAAAGTTTCGGTGTAGCCGTGTTCCGATGTATGGACATCGAGCATAAAATTGACCAACGCGCGGCTCAAACGCGCACCCGCGCCGTTAAGAATCGCAAAGCGCGAACCGGCAATTTTGGTCGCGCGTTCCAGATCAAGAATACCGAGCGTCTCGCCGAGATCGACATGGTCTTTCGGCTCAAAATCAAATTCTTTCGGTTCGCTCCAACGGCGGACTTCAACATTCGCCGCTTCGTCCGCGCCGATCGGAACGCCTTCCGCCGGAATATTCGGCAGCTGCGAAAGCAGCTCGCGCATTGCATTTTCGGCTTCGTCGCGTTTCGTTTCAAGCTCGGTTTGGTTGTCTTTCAAACCGGCAACTTCCGCCTTTTTTGCTTCGGCTTCCGCGCGTTTTCCCGACTGCATAAGCGCGCCGATTTCCTTGCTTGAGGAATTGCGAAGCTGGTTGATTTTATCGGCTTCACCGATTATCCGGCGGCGTTCCGTGTCCAATTCCGCGAATTTATTCAATAAACCGGTTGGAAAATTGCGGTTTTCCAACGCTTTTCTGACAGTTTCGAGATTTTCTCTAACAAAATTTAAATCGAGCATTTTCTTAAAATTCCTTTTCTTCCGTTTATCAAACGAATTAACATTATCAACTCAAAATAAAACAGCGGTCAAAGACCGCCGCTCTTATCTCGATCTTTTTGATTTTAAGGACACGGTGAACCTTGCGCATAATTGCATTTATTGCCCCATAGAAAAACCGGCGTGCTTTGCGAATTGAGAACCGGCGAATCGGTCGTTTCAAGCGGCGAAATTTGCCGCGAAGCAAAAATTCCGCGCCATTTACCCATTTTTGCTTCAACGCCGAAGGCGATATTTCGGGCAGCTTGATTCCCCGTAAAAGTATAATCGGAAAGCGCGTGAAGCCGGCGCCAAACGCCCCAGGAATCATAACCGTTCGTCACGCCGTCGGTTTGCTGCAAACCGTCCGTCACCGGCACGCTGTGTCCGGAACTCAGCGAACAGTATGTTTTCGACGCGCGAATAACCTGCCATTTTCGTTCGATGATTTGCGGCAATTTGTTCCAAACATCGTTTTGTCCGATCAGATGTTGATTTGTTTCGTCGTCCCAATAAACCTGGACGATCATTTTCGCGCTCGCCGGAATTTGTTCGGGATTCGTTCCCCAGTTATACCAGGGCGCCATCACAAACAAAAATAAACCGTTCGTTCCCCAACCTTGCGCCGCGCCGCGCCGCGCCATTTCAGGCGTTGCACCGGCGCCGTAAGAATGTCCGGCAAAACCGATTTTGGTCGTGTTCATGATTGCCGAATTTTGCTGGACGGCGGTCAAAAATCCGTTCCAGAGCTGATTGTAGCGCGTCGCATGACTGGCAAGAATACTCGATGTGTACGGAGAAAAAACGACCGCGTAACCGTTGCTCGCTAATTGTCGCATCAAGGTTTCGTAAAATTGATAACTGATGCCGCCGAAACCGTGCGCGAAGAAAATGACCGGAACTTTATTTTGCGGTGAAGCATTACTTGGCACAAAAACCGAGATCGGCGCGGGCGCTTCCGGGTCGGGATTCAAAATCACCTGACGCGTGACGGTAAATTGTCCAAAAGCGCCGTAATCGCCGGATAAAGGTAAAGTTGTCGTTTTTTCTCCTACGCACTGCGCGATTTGCGCGTTTGCCGGTGAAATATTGAATGATAAATAAAACGCCAAAGATAATGTCAAAAATAATATCTTCATATTATTTTTAGACTCGAAACAAGCGGGAAAGTTTGAAAAGTTTACCGTTTTTTTTCAGCCAGCATTTCAATCGTTTTTTCGATTCTTCTGGCGCGGGTTTCCTCGCGTTTCGCTTCTTCGACGGCGCGCGCGTATTCTTTCTGATGCGTGAAACTCATTTTTGCAAAAACATCTTGCAAATCAGCTTTTTTCAAGGCTTCGGCTAAATCTTTCGGGATTTCGACCGTGCGTTTTTCGGTATCCTTTTCTAATGTGACCGTGATCGCATCGCCCGCTTTGACGCCTGCCGCCGCGCGGAAAACTTTCGGCACACCGACCATATATTTGCCGCCCATGCGGACGATCGTGCTGCGATGTTCGGCACCGTTGATCCGCACTTTGACGGGCACGCGTTTTGCCCCGAAAACTTTTTCGACATCGAATGGGATCGTGATTCCGGTCGCGTCCAGCGCCTCGTGTTTTTCCAACACCACGTCAAAGGTTTGTTTCTCAGCCATTTTTTCTCTACAATTTTAGTTTCGTCTTTATTCTTTGGTTTTTGATTTTGCCGAAGACCAAAGATCAAAGACCAAAGACCGTTTAATTTATCGAATTTAACAAACTTACTATGACAAATAAAATTCGCAAAGCCGTTTTTCCCGCCGCCGGACTCGGAACGAGATTTTTACCCGCGACCAAAGCATCGCCGAAAGAAATGCTGCCGCTCGTTGATAAACCGCTCATTCAATATTCGGTCGAAGAAGCCGTTGCGTCGGGCATCGAATCGATTTTGATCGTCACCGGGCGCGAAAAAAGCTCGATCGAAAATCATTTCGATATTTCCTACGAACTCGAAAGCGTTCTGCAGGAAAAAGGGAAAACCGAGTTTCTCGATATGGTTCATTCGATTTCCGAAATTTGCCGGATTTCATACACGCGGCAAAAACAGGCGCTCGGGCTCGGACACGCGATCTACCAGGCAAAGGATTTTTCCGAAAACGAACCTTTCGCGGTTTTGCTCGCCGACGATGTGGTTGACGCCGAAAAACCGGCGCTCAAACAGATGATCGAGGTTTTTGAAAAATATAACGCGCCGGTGATTGCGACGATGCAAGTTGCCGGCGAAGCGATTTCGCGGTTCGGTGTGATCGATGCCGAAGAAGTTGCGCCGAATGTTTTTCGGATCAAAGATATGGTCGAAAAACCGAAATTTGCCGACGCGCCTTCGGATCTCGCGATCATCGGCAGATATATTTTAACGCCCGATATTTTCGACGCGATCGAACGCACCGAAAAAGGCGCGGGCGGCGAAATTCAAATCACCGACGCGATGCGGCTGATGCTCAAAGAAGGCAAGCCTTTTTATGCCGTCAAGCTCGAAGGAAACCGTCACGACGCGGGCGACAAACTCGGATTCTTGATCGCGACGGTCGAATTTGCGTTGAAACGCGCCGACCTGGGCGCGGATTTTCGGGAATATCTGAAATCGTTAAAACTTTAAGAAAAATTGCCCGCGAAAGACGCGAAAAAGCGCGAAAGAATACTTTTAAATTTTTCGCGTCTTTCGCGGGCAATCTCTTAATTTAATTCGGCAACTTCGCAAAAAACCTTGATCGCGCCTTTGGCGGAAGTCAGTTTTTCAAAAAGCTCACCATAATTTTCCAAACCTTTGACTGGATGCGTCAAAAGCCGTGCGAGCCAATCGCCGTATTCGAGCGCGGCTTGCGATAAATCCTTGACGCCCGACTCGAAATATTCGCGGTTGGCGTTGACCGTGCCGACCATTACTTTGTTGCCGAGCACGAAATCGAGATTGATCTTATCCGCTGGAACTTCCGTCCGCCGATCGCCGCCCGTCACGCTCGATAAAATCAAAACGCCGTTTTTTGCCAATGCCTGCATCGCTTCAAAAACGATCGGCGAAAAGCCGGTCGCTTCAAAAATCACGTCGAATGCGCCGTTTTGCCGGGCATATTCGATGACGCCGAATTCATCGGTCGAAACATATTCCGCGCCGAGTTCTTCGATCAGATCCGAATTGAGGTATGGCTTCGGCGTTTTGCCGAAAGTGACGACTTCCATTCCCTTGAGTTTGAAAACCAGCGTTGCCAGCAGACCGATCGTGCCCGCGCCCATCACCGCCAAACAGCACGCCAGCGCGACGCCGGCGATCTTGAACCGGGCCCAGTTGCTGCGTGCGAGAATGAAGCTCAGGTAGCCAAACACGCCAAGCGCGATGGCGAGGTTGACCCAGGCGCCGCGCGAGAAGCTCAAGAACAGCGCGAATGCCATCAGGAAGATCAGGGCCAGCGGCACCAGCGCCT
>CADEFG010000042.1:0-1527 GCA_902826505.1 uncultured Acidobacteriota bacterium | reverse complement strand
AGTTTGAAAACCAGCGTTGCCAGCAGACCGATCGTGCCCGCGCCCATCACCGCCGCTTTGCGGGGTTTCCAAACTTTCAAACGCCGCTGAATTTCAAACGCCTGAGTAATTCCTTTTTGGACGACCGTCATCGGTTCGAGCAATACGCCGACTTCTTTCAGCCCGCGCGGGATTTTGACGATAAATTCGGCATCGTCAACGTAATGTTCCGACAAATAGCCGTGCCGCAGATTTATTCCGCGTTCGAAATATGTGTCGTCGGTTGTCATATCGTTTGTGCCGATCAGATCGTAAACGGAAGTTCCCGGACGACGCACCGTCGCGACGACATAATCGCCCTTTTTTAGTTCGTGAACATTTTCGCCGACGTCTTCGACGACGCCGAAACCTTCGTGTCCGATTACCAGAAAACCGTCGCCGTTCGGCGCTGCGCCGTATTCTGCGTTATTGATTTCCTTGTCCGTGCCGTCCACGCCGACGCGCAGAACTTTGACCAGCACGCCGCGCCCGTTCGGAATTTCCGCCGCCGACGGTTTTGGCATTTCGACCAAACGAACGGAATTTTGTATTCCGGGTTTAACTGCAATTGCTTTCATAAATTTTATTCCTCTGATTTTTTTTGCCTGCGAAACACACGAAATACACTAAAAATATTTTTGTTTAATTCGTCTGTTTTGCAGGCAATCCGTCTTAATTTCAAACCGCGACCGCTTGCATCCAATCGGTTTGCACGCCTAAGTTGGCAAGCGTTCCGAGAACTCTCTGCGGTTCGCCCCAATCGCTCCAAACGACATCGCCGACGCGCAAAACATAAAGCTCATCGGTGGCTTTTTCCAGCACTTCGCTCGAAAAATTCGTTTCGTTGATCCAGGCGTAAAGCGAGCGCATCATTGCTTTTTCGGACGCGGTTCCGAATGCCGCGCTCGAAGCCGCAAACATTTTCGTCAGTTCGGGCAGCTGTTTTTCGAACAATCCAAGAAATGTTCCGACCTTGCCGACCATCACAAAACTGTTCCACAAACAACCTTTTGTCAGCAGATAATTTGCCGCCTCGGGCGATGGCTTTTCCCAAAATCTTTTGACCTGGCTGACGGCATTCGCGAGATCTCCGAAAAGCGTCTCGGCGGGTTCGATCCAGCCGTAAGAAGTTTCCGCCGATTCGGGTTCGATGCCGAGCAAAACGATCGAATTCGGATTTATTTCAACCGCCCTGAAAGCGGTTTCGACCGTTTTCATAAAAGCTTCGTCATCGGAAAAATAATGATCGGACGGGAAAAACGCGACCGTTGCATCGGGCGCTGATTTTGCCAGCTGAAGCAAACTGTAAAGAATTGCCGGCGCCGTTCCTTTATTTTCGGGCTGAATCGTCAACTGTCTTTTTGAAACGCTTCGCAAAAGCGCGTCATAAAATCTTTCGTGTTTTGCCGTTAAACTGAAAAACGTATTTTCCGGCGCGATTTTCAGCTGAACGCGTTTTCTCGTGATGTCGAGCAGCGTTTCGTTATTCAAGATCGGACAAAATTGTTT
>CADEFG010000041.1 GCA_902826505.1 uncultured Acidobacteriota bacterium | reverse complement strand
CACTGTAAACCCAAGCCCGCCAACAATCCCCGCGCCGAAAACATGTTTCCATTCCAGATCGAGCGGCAAACGGCAAATTCCGATAATAACGACAATAAAACATAAAAGCGTGATGCCGACCGGTTTACCGAAAAAAAGTCCCGCCATAATGCCCGAGCTGTTGACGGTCGTCAGACTTTGCAGCGCGTCCGCGCCGATCACGATGCCCGTGTTGCAAAGCGCGAAAATCGGCAGAATCACGAACGCGACGGGTTTATGCAGAAAATTTTCGAGTTTGTAAGACGGCGAATCTTCGTCGTCCTCTTTGGCGGAAAAAGGAATTGTAAAGGCGAGCAAAACTCCGGCGATCGTTGCGTGAACGCCGGATTTGAGCATCAGAAACCACAACAAAACGCCGCCGAGCAAAAAGGGCACAAGCGAAACCACGCCCGTTTTTTTCAGCAAAAACAAAATGCCGACCACGACGATCGCGCCGAAAAGATAGGCAGTCGAAAGTTTTGCCGTGTAGAAAACGGCGATCACGATGATCGCGCCCAGATCGTCGATCACAGCCAGTGCGGTCAGAAAAATTTTCAAGCTCGCCGGCACGCGGTTACCCAAAAGCGCGAGCACGCCGAGCGCAAAGGCAATATCGGTCGCCATCGGAATGCCGATTCCGCTTTGCGTCGCCGTGCCGTGATTGAAAATAAAATGAATCGCGGCGGGCGCGGCAATTCCGCCGATCGCCGCAAAGATCGGGAGCAGCGCGTTTTTGATCTCCGACAATTCGCCGACTTTCAGTTCGCGTTCGAGTTCGAGTCCGATCAGCAAAAAGAAAATTGCCATCAGCGCGTCGTTAATCCACAGTTCGAGGCTCAAGCCGCCGATGTTCGTGTGCCATAAACTCAAATAATTTGCGCCCAACGCGGAATTCGTGATCAAAAGCGAAACGACGGTGCAAATTATCAGCAGAATGCCGCCCGCTTTTTCCGAGTCGAAAAAATCCGTAAAGGTTCTCGATAATTTTCGCTGCACAACGCCCATAATTTGTTAACCCGAAGCAATTAAATACTGTGTTTTTTTAATTTTGCACCTTTTCGATCATTGGATTTAGAAAGGCATCCAGTTTTTCCCTTTGCGGCTTGGCGCCTTTGCGGGAAACAACCGGTAACTTTCCCGCAAAAGCGCCAAGCCGCAAAGTTTGAGTTATAACAAAAAAAACGGAGTATTAAAATTAACGGTTCGATTGGTTCAAATTTCAAAGTCTTCACCGCATTATTTGTTTTATATCATACGACCCGAACCGGTTTTCGCCAAAATTCGCTTGATTTTTTCGCCGTTCGAATTATAATCAATAATTCGTGGCTGGGTAGCTCAGCTGGTTAGAGCGCGGGATTCATAACCCCGAGGTCGAGTGTTCAAGTCACTCTCCAGCCACCATATTTTAAGAAACTTTAGGAGCTTTTCTGCTCCTTTTCTTTTTGACCGTAATGCTCTTTCCGATGACAATTGGCACATAAAATCCGACATTTCGCAATTTCTTCTCTGAGCAATCGCCAACTCATAAAAAAATCTTTCATTCTACCGATCGAAAACTTCTTTTCCTCTGGATTTATGTGATGAAATTCTAAGCAAGCCGGATGATTTTCTCCGCATTTTTCACAACTTAGAGAACTTTTATATTCTTTAACCCAAACTTTTATTTTTTTATCTCTGTTTCTGACATATGAAATATGCTTGGCTTTATTTTTTTCATACCATTTACGCATATATTCTTTTGATATTCGCGTCTTTCGTCTTTGTCTTTGTATGGCATAGTCTGATTTTATAAAAATCGGGTTTTATAAACAATTAGTTTTTATGAATACTTCGAGCATAATTTATGCCAAAAATTATCTTGCCAAAATCCGTCGAATCGGTTTATCTTATTGATATGCAAAAAGTTCTGCTTCTGTTCTCAATCCCTTTCATTCTGTTAACCAACTTCGAAACAAGGGCACAATCAGCAAAGGATTTTGCCGAAATCTGGGAAAAAAATCATATTTCAAATATTCTGCCGTCGAATGCGCGTCATAAAGACCTGCAGAAATATCTCGCCGCGCTCAAGGAAATGGGTTTGAAGATCGATGAGGTCGGGCGCAGTTACGCGAACCGCGAGATTTATCAGATCGAATGGGGCAAAGGCGCGACGCGCGTTTTTCTCTGGTCGCAGATGCACGGCGACGAGCCGACGGCGACCTCGGCGCTGATCGATATGTTCGCTTATCTGCAGCAGAACGGCGACAAAAAATGGGTCAAAAAGTTTGAGGAAACCTTTACGATCCGCGCCGTGCCGATGCTCAACCCGGACGGCACGGAGCTTTATCAACGCCGGAATTTGCAAGGCATCGACATCAACCGTGACGCGACGAATCTGAAAACACCCGAAGGTCAGCTTTTAAAGAAGCTACGCGACGAATGGTCGCCGCAGATCGGTTTTAATCTTCATAATCAGCAAGATCTGACGACCGCCGGCGATTCGACCCGCCAGGCGGCGATCTCGTTTCTCGCGGTTTTGGGCAACCCGAACGGCATCACGAACGCCGGGCACGAGCGCAACAAGCGAGTTATCGGCGCGATGACGCTCGCCCTTAATCAATTTATCAGCGGTTATATCGGACGTTACGACGAAGATTACAACGCGCTCGCGTTCGGCGATAATTTTTCGGCGTGGGGCACGCCCGTCATTTTGATCGAAACCGGCGCGCTTTACGGCAAGGACGAAATGTTCCTCGTCAAAATGAATTTCGTCGCGTTTCTGTCGGCTTTGCAGTCAATTGCCGAGGGCACCGAATCAAAGCTCAGTCCGATCAATTACGATCTTTTGCCGCTCAATACTTCGGGCAAGCTCGCCTATTTTATCTTCCGCAAAGCGACTATCGTCAATAATAGCGACGCGGGCGTCGCGCCTTTCGTGTCGGATGTCGCCGTCAATCTGGAACGCCGCCGCGCCGAACTGCTCGCGCTGACCTACGTCCGCGACGTCGGCGGTTTGCCGAATCTGACCGGTTTGGAAGAATACGACGCGTCGGATTTTTATCTCGTGCCGCGTTTCGGCAAGATCAAACCGGGCGAAGCGGGCGAATTTCTCTTTTACAAAAAATCGCGCACCGTCGATTGGAAAACGCCGAATCTTGAATCGAGCGTGCCGCCCGACGCGATTTTCAGTCAAGGGAAATGGCTCAAAGGCGAAGGCGTATTGCAAAAAAAAAACTGAAATTTAAGCGAATAAAACAATCGAAAAAAGATATTTGAAGTTTTACGAAATAAATCCGCCGTCAATTGATACTTGGGCTTTACAATCGCAATTCTAAAATCCAAAATCTAAAATCGGATTATGCTTTCTCTACTGAAAATAAAAAACATCGCGTTGATCGATGAGCTGGAAATCGAATTTGCGACCGGGCTAAATCTTTTGACGGGCGAAACTGGTTCGGGAAAATCGATCATCGTCGATAGTTTGGGGGCGTTGACGGGTGAGCGAATTTCGTCGGATCTGATCAAGGAAGGAACGACCGCCGCGCAGATCGAAGGGCTTTTTACGCTCCGCGCCGATGCCAATCTGCACGAAACTTTTTATGAAAGCGGGATCGAACTCGACGACGCGGACGAAACCGACCTGATCGTCCGGCGCGAGCTTGCGCTTTCGGGCAAAAACCGGATCTTCGTCAATAATCAACTCGTCACGCAAGCCTTTTTGCGCAAGATCGGCGCGTTTCTCGTCGATATTCACGGTCAGGGCGAACAGGCGACGCTCTTTAATGCTTCGACGCATCTGGAAATGCTCGACGAATTTGCGGGCGCGGAAAGCCTGGGCGAAACGGTCGGCGCAAAATTTAAAAAAATGGCGCAGGTTCGGCGCGAGATCGAAAGTTTGCACGAGGACGAAGCGCAGAAACTTCAGCTGCTCGACATTTTGCAGTTTCAGGTTGACGAGATCGGCAAGGCAAAACTGCAAACGGGCGAAGACGAAGCACTCGAAGAAGAAAAACGCCGTTTGAACAACGTCGAAAAACTTTCTTCCTTAAGCGAAGAATCGTATCTGTTGCTTTACGAAAATGAAGAAGCGACCGTCACGACACTTGAAAAAGTCGTTCGCCGGATCACCGAATTATCTGAATACGAATCGAAATTTGCCGAATACGGCGAAGGTCTCGCGACGGCGCAGGCGGTTTTGGAAGATCTCGCGTTTGCGGTCAGGGATTTTCGCGGTTCGCTCGAATTTTCGCCCGAACGTCTCGCGGAGATTGAAGACCGTCTGGCGGAAATCTCGCGTCTGAAACGCAAATACGGCGGGACGATCGAAACGGTTTTAGCTCATTTTAACGAATCTTCGGAACGGCTGCGCAACATCGAAACCGCCGAATTGCGCGAATCTGAATTGCAAAAGGAATTAAGCGCGGCGCGTGAAGATTATTTAAAAACTGCCGCGCAGCTTCACGAAAAGCGCGAAAGATCGGCGAAAAAACTCGAAAAGGAAATCGAAACGAACCTCAAAGCCGTTTCGCTCGAAAAAGCGCGGTTTGAAGTGCGGATTTCGTCAGACGAAGCGGACGACAAATCTTTCACGGCGAAGGGTTTTGACCGCGTCGAGTTTTATTTTTCGGCAAACCCGGGCGAAAGCGTCCGCCCGATCGGCAAGGTCGCCTCGGGCGGCGAACTATCGCGTTTGATGCTGATCTTGAACACAACGACAAAATTATCCGAAAGCGCGAAAACGATGGTTTTTGACGAGATCGACACGGGCATCGGCGGACGCGTCGCCGAAGCGGTCGGTTTGAAATTAAAGGAGCTCGCGAAAACGCAGCAGGTTTTATGCGTCACGCATCAGCCGCAGGTCGCCTCGCTCGCCGATCATCATTTTCTCGTCCAAAAGGAAACCGTTAAAAACCGCACGCAGATTCGTCTGAGAGAACTCGGCGAAACCGAACAGATCGAGGAGATCGCGCGGATGCTTGCGGGCGAAAAGATCACCGAAACGGCGCGCCAGCACGCCCGCGAGATGATTTCTGCGAGCCGCGAGTCGAGAGTCAAGAGTCAAGAGTCAAAATGATTCTTTCTCCCGACTCTCAACTCTTGACTCTCGACCCAAAATTTTTATGCAATCAGAAATTCTGGCAAAAGTGATTCGCGGCGAAACCGTCGAATCCGTTCATCGCGGAAGTCTTTTGATAATTGACGGCGATGGCAATGAGATCGTTTCTTTAGGCAACCCGGAAACGGTCGCGTTTATCCGTTCGTCGGCAAAGCCTTTTCAGGTTCTGCCTTTTTTGATGAGCGGCGGCGCAGGACGATTCGGTTTTCTGGAATCGGAGATCGCGCTCGCCTGCGCGTCGCATTCGGGCGAAAAGATTCATACCGCGATCGCCGAACGAATGCTCAAAAAGATCGGTTTGGCGGAATCGGATCTGCGCTGCGGTGCGCATTTGCCTTTTAACGAAGCGCGCGCCGAAGAAATGATCCGCGCCGGTGAAAAGCCTTCACAACTGCACAATAATTGTTCGGGCAAACACGCGGCGATGCTCGCTTTTGCGCTTGCGACAGGCGCAGACATCAAAACCTACGACTTGATCGAAAATCCGATTCAACAGGCGATCTTGCAAACCATCGCGGATTTTTGCGACACGCCAAAAGATCAGATTCCGATTGCGGTTGACGGCTGCTGTGCGCCGAATTTTGCTTTGAGTTTGCGGGCGATGGCAAAAGGTTTTCTAAAGCTCGTTTTCCCGCCCGAAACCTTTGACGGCGAACGGCGCGAAGCGTGTCGGCGCGTGCGTGAGGCGATGATGAATTATCCCGAGCTCGTCGGCGGAACCGACAGATTGGACACGCTTTTGATGGCGGCGGCACGCGGTAAGTTTATCTCGAAGATCGGCGCGGAAGGCGTTTGGCTCTGCGGCGTTCTGCCGTCGGAAAAGTGGCAAAAAGGTTTGGGCATCGCCATGAAAATCGACGACGGCGACGACAAACGCGCCCGCGCCGTCGTGTCGGTCGAAGTTTTGCGCCAGCTCGGAATTTTCAGCGCCGACAAGTTAAAGAATTATTCGCCCTTGCCGATCAAAAACCGGCGCGGCGAGACGGTCGGCAGAACGGAAGCGAGTTTTAAGTTTTGAGATTATAATTAAAGACAAAAAACAAAGCCGCCAATCAGTACAGCGAGCGGTAGCGAGTCCGGTTCAGCGATCTTCAGTTCCGCGTGTATAAAACTCGCTACCGCTCGCTGTACTGATTTTTAGCCAAAGTTTTGTCACCAACTATCATATGAAAAGTTTATTTTGTGTTTTAGCGATTTTTTTATGTTCGTGCGCGGTTTTCAGTCAAACCAAAACCGATAATAAACCACCGGATAAAATCACGGATAAACAAACATCAAAACTTCCGCAAATCAAAGGGTCAAAGCCGCCAATCGAAATGCCTAAAGCTCTCAAGATAATGGGAAAGTTTATCAAAAAACAAAAAATAGATACTTCAAATTATTATTTATCGAGAGTCAATATGATTCAATACGGCACGAAAAATGATGAGAAACCTGTCTGGTATTTCAGATGGATAAATGTTGACGGCAGACTTGGCGATTATATTGAAATCGCGGTTTTTATGGACGGCAGCGTCAAACGAATGCCTTCGATGTAAAACAATTTACCGATGGGTTGAGATTGTTTGCCGCCATGTGCAGACTGTTTGCCGATGTGTTTAGAATGCTTGCCGACATGTGCAGATTGTTTGCCGGTCGGTGTAGAATAATTAAAGATTATGGCACAAGCACCACAGGAAAACTTTCCGCCGAAATTGCGAAGGACGCAGACCGACGATATTGATGTTAATTCGCTCGCCGATCTGCTCGAATGGTTTTTGATGAACGACCAACGCGTCGGACTAGTTCGGCATCCGCACGTTGAAGAATTGTTTCAATGGAAACAAGCGGACGACGCGGCGCACGGCATCGAGGTTTACCCGTTTGAAAATGCCGAAGCGCGGCTCGCGATCGGCGCGTTTCAGGCACTCGGCGAAAATCAGACGGAAGAAACTTTAGGGCGCTGGGTGACCGATCTTTTGCAGGCACTCGGCGAAGCGAAACAAACCAACGAGGACATCGCCGCGAGCTACCGGCTCGAACAGGGCGCATCGCATATCGAACAAGCCGCCAAGATTCCGAACAAAACGGAACAGCGAATCTACCTGACAAGCTGCTGGATCGAATCGCTCTGCACGGCGGAAGTCAGATTTTTAGGCTGGGTTTATCAGGAACTCTACGGCAAACCGTTTCAGCCCGTTGCAAATTAGTTCAAAATCGTTGTAGGGGCGACGGCTTGTCCTCGCCCGCTGAGCAAAGCGAACAAGCGTGACACGTAAAATGAATTTAAAAGAACTTCTTGAAAATTGGGAAGACCAAGACATAAGTGCATATTACTTAGCTTGCTGTTTAGGATTTATTGACTATGATTCGTCATTTGCACTCTTTGGAAAATCGAAAGGTCTTTTTTGGTCTGGCAATCCAACAAGCAACTTTCTTTATAAGACGCTCGGAAAAATGTTAGAAATCGGTATGCTTGAATTTAATGACAATGATCAATATCGTTGGAATAAAGCATTTAAACCGTCCTAAATTTTATCTTGAATTTAAATGGAACTTAATTAGCGACATTCGTCGCTTTGGGCAGGCACAAGACCTGCCCCTACATTTTGAAATTATCTACCGAAAGTGTTGCACTGGCGCATATCGCCCGACTGCAAACCGCGCGCGAACCAGCTTTGTCTTTCGCGCGACGAGCCGTGCGTGAAAGATTCGGGAACGACGTAGCCCTGCGCCCGTTTCTGGATCGTGTCATCGCCGACCGAGGCGGCGGCGGTCAGGGCTTCTTCGTAATCGCCCGTTTCGACGAGTCCTTGTTTCTGCGCGTAATACGCCCAAACGCCCGCGTAGCAATCGGCTTGCAGTTCGAGCGCGACGGACAGGCGATTGTTGTTGCCCGCCGCATTGACCTGATCCATCGTCCCCAAAAGATTCTGCACGTGATGCCCGACTTCGTGCGCGATGACGTAGGCTTGCGCGAAATCGCCGGGAGCTTTGAATTCGTTCTTGAGTTCGCGGAAGAATCCGAAATCGAGATAAAGCTTCTGATCGCCCGGACAGTAAAACGGTCCGGTATCGGCTTGCGCATTGCCGCAGGCGGTGCGGACTTGCTGGGTGAACAGAACAAATTTTGGTTCGACATAACGCCGGTTTGCCTGCTGCGGCAGGATTTTGTTCCAGACATCTTCGGTGCTTCCGAGAACCGACGCGGCAAATTTTCGCTGGTCGTCGTCGTTTTGCCGGTTTTGCTGCGTTTGCGGCTGCTGCTGCGTCTGTGTCTGGCTCGGCATACTGTCGAGCAATTGACGCGGGTCGACGCCGCAGATCAATGCCGCCACCAAAACCACAACCATTCCCAGCCCGCCGCCGCCGAGCGCGATCGTTCTGCCGCCTATTCCGCGCACGTCTTCGATATTGTCGCTTTCTCTGCCTCTTAACATTTTTCGTTTTCTCCCTTGCTAACTGTTTACCGAAATTTTAGCATTTTGTCTAAAGCAACGTAAATAACTATCATTGAAAAATGAATTTAAACGATTGGAAACAAAGCGGAAAATATTTTGACCGGGATGGTTTGCCCGTTTTTTATCATTTGACCGAAAGCTCGGACGAAGTTTTGCTTTGCCTGCACGGATTTCCCGCCTCGTCGTTTGATTATCATAAAATTTGGGACGCGCTCGCGAAAGAGTTCGCCGTGTTGAGCTTCGATCTGATCGGCTACGGATTTTCCGCCAAGCCCGTAGATTTCGGCTACACGACCTTCGAGCAGGTTGATGTTTTAGCGGCGCTCGTCGAACATCTCGAAATCAAACGCGTTCACATTCTCGCGCACGATTACGGCAACACGATCACGCAGGAATTGCTCGCGCGGGCGACAGAAAACCGCTTAAACTTTACGATCGTGAGCGTTTGTATGCTCAACGGCGCGCTTTTTCCGGAAACGCACCGCCCGATTCTCGCGCAGAAACTGCTGATCAGCCCAATCGGTTTTTTGTTCGCCAAACTCTTGACCGACGCGAAGTTTAAGAAAAGCCTGGCGTCCGTTTTCGGCACAAAAACCCAGCCGAGTGCCGAAGAATTGGAAGATTTCGTCAAACTCTTTAAATATAACGACGGCAAGCGAATCGCGCATAAACTGATTCGCTATATGACGGAGCGCGCAAAATATCGGACGCGCTGGGTCGGCGCATTAGAAACTATGCGCCAGCCGTTTCGAATGATCAATGGCTTAGCCGATCAGGTTTCGGGGGCGCATCTGGTTGAAAGATTCCGCGAAGTAGTGCCGCAGCAAACGGACATCATCGAACTCGCCGGGATCGGACATTTTCCGCATCTGGAAGTTCCGGCAATAATCCTCGAAAAGTTTTTTGAATTTCATCAAAAACGGTAATTCTTTATTTTTTGGTAGGTTTTGCCCGCCCGGGCGGAAAAGTTTGTCTGTAAAACACGCATTTACAGAATTTAGCCGATAAAAAGCGTCGCAAATTCTTGACATCTACCGACTCAGGTCATTATCATCAATAAAAGCCAATAAACTTTGTTCTTTCAATATTTTCAAGGGAGGAAATGAAAATGATTAAACTCGACATCGTTAATCGTGTCGCGGATAAAACAGGTGTTCCAAAACAAAAAGCCGAACAGGTCGTAGATTCGCTTTTCAACGCAATGAAGGACGCATTGGCAAAGGGGAAACGGATCGAACTGCGGGGGTTCGGTGTTTTCGTGGTGAAAGCACGCAAACGCGGTGTCGGGCGTAATCCGCGGACCGGCAAGGAAGTTCCGATTCCTTCGGGCAAAACCATTCGTTTTAAACCGGGCAAGGATTTACAAGCCAAAGCCGTCAAGAAATAGGTTTTCTTAAAACTTACCCCTTCTTCAATTGTGAGTCGTAAATCGCAAGATGCTAGAATTATATTTGCGATTTACGACTTTTTATTTTTGCCTTAATGTCCGATTTAAATACAACCGCCAACGCTCTTTTCAGCCGCCGCGAAGCAATGCGTCCGACCGCCCGAACCTGGGCAAAACATCTTGCGCTGTTGCTGCTGACCTTTTGCACCGTGACCATTGCGGGCAGCATTTATCCGTTCGGGGCGCAGATACCTTTTGCCAGCGCCGACCCGCAAAACTGGACGGAAACCTTAAATTTTCTGCTTTCCCTGCCAATCGAATATTATCACCTGATCTCGGGCACGATCTACGCGCTTTTTCACGACCGCGAAGTCTTAAAACACGGTTTGTGCTTTTCGCTCTCGCTGCTTTTTATCCTGACCTCGCACGAAATGGGACATTATGTCGCGTGCCGCCTTTACGGCGTTGACGCGACGCTGCCGTTTTTTATCCCGACGCCGCCGCTGATCGGACCTGCCGGAACCTTCGGCGCGTTTATCAAGATCGTTTCTTCGCTGCCGTCGCGCCGCGCCACTTTCGACATCGGCGTTGCCGGTCCGATCGCCGGTTTCATCGCGCTGATCCCGATTGCCGTCATCGGAATCTTAACGATGGAGCAAGTGACGCCCGAACAAATGGCGGTTTCGCAAAGCGGTTTGTATTTTTCCGATCCGTTGTTCACGCATATTTTAGCCTTGATTTTCGGCGTCAATCTGAATCTGAGCTTTATGAATGCGTTTACGTCGGCGGCGTGGATCGGAATGCTCGTCACTTCCTTGAATCTAATTCCGTCGGGACAGCTCGACGGCGGACACGCGATCTACGCCGTTTTCGGCGAGCGAGTTCATTATTGGACGGGCAGAATCGCGTTCGGTGTGATGGTCGTGCTGGCAATTGCCGGATTTTATTTTTACAACAGTCCGAGCGGGTTGCTGTTCGCGGTTTTGCTCGGCATTATGATGCGGATTCGCCATCCCGAACCGCTCGACACCACGCCGCTCGATTTTAAACGAATCATTGTTGCGATCCTGACTTTGCTGATCTTTGTTCTGTGTTTTACGCCGTTTCCGATTCAGGTTCGGTAAAAACTTTAATAAATATGTTTTCTTTGCTTCTCAAGCAGCTTGGCGGGAAACGAAGCTCAAATTGATAAGCGAATTTCTAATTGCAAACCAAATTTTCTCCCGCCAAGCCGCAGAGGCGCAAAGATTTTTAAGCATTCTTTTCGATTTTTGATTTGCCTAAATATTTTGCCGACAAAATCTTTGCGGAAACAAAAGCGATTTTTTTGACGTAAGAATAACCGCTACCAGCGTTATCACATTTTAATATTCAGGAGAAAATATGTTTAAGTATCTGTTCTGCTTAATTTTTATTTTGACGACATTTTTGACAATTTCAGCCCAACAGCCGGCGCTTGTCGACCGCGAACTCTTTTTCGGCAATCCCGAAATCGCCGGTTCGCAGCTTTCGCCCGACGGCAAATTTATTTCGTTCATCAAGCCTTTGAACGGCGTTCGCAATATTTATGTCAAAAACATCAATGAACCATTTAGCGCTGCCAAAGCGGTGACAAACGAAACAAAACGTCCGATTCCGAACTATTTTTGGAGCCAGGACGGCAAATATATTTTGTTTGTCAAAGACAATGACGGGGACGAAAATTTTAATGTTTACGCGGTCAATCCGGCAGAAGCCGCTGCCGATAAAATTCCGGCGGCGCGCAATCTGACCGAAGGAAAAAATGTCCGCACTTTTATTCAAAGCGTTCCGAAATCCGAACCCGACACGATCTATGTCAGCTTGAACGACCGCGACCCGGCGTGGCACGATCTTTATAAAGTTTCGATCTCGACCGGACAAAAAACCCTCATTCGCCAAAACACCGAACGTCTGCAAGGTTTTATTTTCGATAACAACGATAAATTGCGCCTCGCGTCGCGCTCTGCGGAAAACGGCGACACCGAACTTCTGCGTGTCGAAGACGACGGAAAATTTACGAAAATCTACGATTGCAACTGGCGCGAATCGTGCGGAACGATTCGTTTTCATAAAGATAACAAACGCGTCTATCTGGAAACGAACAAAGGCGAACGCGATCTGACGCAGCTCGTTTTGTTCGATCCGACCACGCTCAAAGAAGAATTGGTCGAACAAGACCCGATGAACCGTGTTGATTTCGGCGGCGCGAATTTTTCCGATCTCACGAACGAACTTGTTTTTACAAGTTATGAGGACGATCGCCAGCGTCTTTATTTCAAAGACAAAGCGTTTGAAAAAGATTACAACAATATCAAAAAGAAGCTCGGCGGCACGCGCGAACTGAATTTTCAGTCGAGCACGAAAGACGAGCAGAAATGGATCATCGTTTCCTACAGCGACATCGACCCCGGAACCGTCTGGCTTTACGACCGCAAAACAAAAGGACTTTCGACGCTTTACGTCGTCCGCGAAAAAATTCCGCGCGATGCGATGTCCGAGATGAAACCGATTCGCTATAAATCTTCGGACGGGCTCGAAATCCCTGCTTACCTGACTTTACCGAAAGGCTTGGAAGCCAAAAATCTGCCGCTCGTCGTTTTCCCGCACGGCGGACCGTGGGGCAGAGATTCGTGGGGTTTCAGCGGTTATGCGCAGCTTCTGGCAAATCGCGGCTATGCCGTTCTGCAGCCAAATTTCCGCGCTTCGACCGGCTACGGCAAAAAATTCTTGAATGGCGGAAACAAACAATGGGGCGAATTGATGCAGGACGACATCACCTGGGGCGTCAAACATCTCGTTTCGCAGGGCATCGTTGACGGCAAACGCGTCGGAATTATGGGCGGAAGCTACGGCGGTTACGCAACGCTCGCGGGCGTCACGTTCACGCCCGACACTTACGCGGCGGCGGTCGCGATCGTCGCGCCGTCGAATCTGAACACGCTGCTCGGCTCGATTCCGCCCTACTGGGAGTCGATCCGCAAGATGTTTCACGAAAGAATGGGCGACCCGAACACGCCCGAAGGCAAAGCCCAGCTCGACCGTCAATCGCCGCTCAATCACGTTGAAAAGATCAAAACGCCG
Source organism: uncultured Acidobacteriota bacterium (assembly GCA_902826505.1). Taxonomy (GTDB): domain Bacteria; phylum Acidobacteriota; class Blastocatellia; order Pyrinomonadales; family Pyrinomonadaceae; genus JAFDVJ01. Next base: position 2,082 of record CADEFG010000041.1, on the reverse strand, counting down.
CTGATGATCGTGCAGGGCGCCAACGATCCGCGCGTCAAAAAGGCGGAAGCCGACCAGATCGTCGTCGCGCTGCGCGAGAGAAATTATCCGGTCGAATATCTGCTCGCGCCCGACGAAGGACACGGTTTTGCGCGTCCGGTCAACAATATGGCGATGATCATGTCGGTCGAAAAGTTTCTCGCAAAACATCTCGGCGGACGTTTTCAGGAAGGCGGAACGGCGGAAACCGTCCAGCGTTTGAAGGAGATCACGGTTGATGTGAAAACCGTGACGCTGGCTAAAAAAGTTGATACGTCCGCGAAAGCCGCCGTCGATATCAGCGGAAAATGGACACTGCTTGCCGATGCCGGCGGACAAACCATACAATTTGCGATGGAATTAAAGCAAACCGACAATAATTTTAACGGAACGCTTTCATCATCGGTTGCCAGCGGCACAGTCGAAAACGGCAAAGTGAGCGGAAATAAAATTGAAGGAATGACAAAAGTCAATTATCAAGGACAACTGCTTGATGTTCCGATGGAAGGCACGATCGAAGGCGAGACGATCAAAGGCACCCTCAACAGTCCTTTCGGGTTGATTCCTTTTACCGCGACAAAAGATAAGTAATAAAGTGATTTTCACCACAAAGGCACAAAGGACACAAAGATTTTTATGATTTTCTTTGTGTCCTTTGTGCTTTTGTGGTAAATAATTCCACTTTAAATTTCCGAAGCTGCTTGCGGCAGCATTCCTTTGACTTCTTTGACGATCTTCTGCACGTCTTCGTGGTCGTCGAGCGCGATCATAAAAAAGTCGTAGCTCGTTTTGAAACAAACCATTCCGTTGCCGAAAAACCAGACGCCTTCGAGCAAAGGGTTGCCGCCCAAAAGCCAGTCAACGGGTGCGCCCGTGATGGTTTTCGGATTGATGATATTCGTCATCATGACCGCGCCGGAAGCAAATGAGAACGCTCCCAAAAGCGGTGCGCCGACATATTTGGCAATGTCGCGTTCGAATTGCACGCGTTCGGCTTCGGCTTTCGTCAGATCGCCTTCGGTGATCAGATTTTCCTGTCCTTTAAGATAATCGTTGAATAATTCGCTGACCTTTTTGACTGACCAGGTCGGAAGCGCCGAATTGAAAAGCCAGTGCGAACTCAAGCCCGTGAAAACAACACCGAGACCTGCCCCGACCGCCATCGAAACGCCCGTCGCGGCGGCTTGCAGAGGTTTTTCCGTGATCCATTCGGTCGTTTGCTGCAAGGTTTTCCAAGCCGAATCAAAGGTGCGCGTCCAGCTCGCGCCGAAATTAAACAGGCTCGACGCAGTTTTGCCCGTCTTTTTGAAGGTTTCCGAAGCGTCTTCAAAAACTTCGCCCGCTTTTTCGGTCGCGACGCTGAAAACTTCACCGGCTTTCTTGCCCACATCTTTGACGACATCGGCGGCTTTTCCGCCCGCGTCTTCCGCCGCATCGCGGAGCGGTTCGCTCGCTTCATAAACTTTTTTCGCCGCGTCGCCGGCGGTTTTAAACGCGCCTTCGGCAACACCGACGGCTTGTTTGCCGACTTCGGATTTTTCGGCTTCGGTTTTGATCTTTTCCGCGCCGTCTTTTAAAGCTTCCGCGCCTTTCTGCGCCGTGTCCTTTAAGACCTTCGCGCCTTCGCCGAGCTTGTCGGTCAAGCCGATCTGTTTGTCGAAATCCTCAAATCGTTCCTTTGCCTCGCGCTGCCATTTTTCAAAGCGTTCTTTATAATCGGTCATTTTTCGTTTGTTCTCCGTTTGTTGCTAAAATCTACGTCTTTACCAACTGGTTTGTTCGCTTTGATGCAAAAAATGCATCTAAACTTTGTATGATTACACCAAACCTGAAAACATTCAACTTTTTTTCGATTTGTGATAATCTGACATCTTAAAATTTATGCCACTTGTGAAATGTCCCTCGTGCGGAAAACAAACTGAATATACCGGCAACGAATTTCGCCCGTTTTGCTCCGAAAGATGCAAATTGCTTGATTTCGGCGCGTGGGCTGATGAAGAATTTGCGCTGCCGGCGCAGGAAACATCGCTGACCGAAGAAGATTTGGAAAAAATCGAGCGAGCG
>CADEFG010000040.1:11877-15304 GCA_902826505.1 uncultured Acidobacteriota bacterium | reverse complement strand
ACGCTTTCTCGATCTGCGGACGCTTGCTTTCGACATATTGCCACAATTCGACGTGCTTTTCCGTGTGTTTTTCCATTAACAACCAGATGTATGAAACAATGCAACTTGTTTTATGAGTTTACCATTTTCAGCTTGTGAAGAAAGAAAAAGACGCCGCTGTGCAAAATTATAGAAAACAGGTAAATCAGCGTATATATCTAATTTTCGATCTCCGTCCAAATCGCCGACCCAGATTAAATTCCAAGTTGCATCTCCCATTTTATCAACAGAAAACAAAATCTGTTTTGTCTTATCGGTTCCCAAAATTAGGTTCGATGAATTTGCGCCACCTTCAACGCTAAGCTTATATTTTTTATTATTTATTTCGTAATTTGCAACAAAACCATTTCCAAGATTTGTTAAATTTTCGTTCGATGGATTGTAAAATATCGTTTTAATTTCACCTTCTTTCAAGGTAACTGCATTTTTCAGTAAAAAAATCGGTTGATTTTTCCCATTTACGGTGACATCCTTTCCGGTTTTTGCCCTTGGTTCATCGACAACTACATCATGGCTGCGCCGAACTTTTATTTTGATCGAACGCAAAAAATATTTATTTTTTTCCTTAAAAAGCCCTAACCAAGTTTCGCCGGATTTTGCTTCAATTTCATCTCCGTGAAAACCTTGCCCTGTTTCCAATAACTTTATTTTGAATTTTGAATCATCTACATTTTGCCAATCATTATTTTCTTCGATAATTTCAGATTCCAATTTTGTTTCAGTTAAAGGCGGCAAGACAGCTTTCGGAACTTCTTTAACAATTCCAGTTGACATGAAAAGTTTATTAGTTGGCTGAACAATAAAGAAACTGCCAATACCGATCATAAAGGTTAAAAAAAACACGCTGATAAATATTTTTCTAATTCTCATAGCTTTTCTCCTTGCTCAAGCTGATTTTTCCTGTGATAAAGTTTCGTTGTAAAATTGCCTTGCGCGTTCTGCCGTTTCAAACGAAACTGTCACACGAAACGGATGTTTGGCGACGAAGCTCGGAACTTGGACGATTTTTGCCCCGAGTTTTTCAAGCGTTTCGGCAATTCGTTCGTCGGAAAGCTCCGCGATTTCGAATTTATCAGCAGCGCGTTTGAAGGCGCCGCGCAGCCGGTCGAGCGCGAGTTCGCGGTCAGCCAAAACCTTTTTGCGCGACTGAAAATCGCCGAGCGCGTAGAGCAAAACCTTTTCGATCTCGGCATTTTCCTCTTTTTGTTCAAAAAGTTCCGGTTGTTCCATATTGTTGTCCCGTTAAATTCTGTTGGAATTTTAACATAGCTTTTTGTAATTTTTACTGTGGGTAGCCACAGTGCTTGATGTTTTTACGATAAGTCAGAACCGTCGGCGGTAGCGAATGGTTAAATGTTGTCTGTTTGGATCTTTCAAACAACGAAAATTTGTCAAGTAATCTGCCCGCGCCACCCGAACCTTCTTCCGGCGAATTTTATGCTAAACTTTGAGCAAGAATTTATGAGTGAATCGAAGAAAATTTTTCGCGTCGGGCTCGGCGTTTGCGGCGGAATTGCCGCCTATAAAGCGATCGAAGTTTTGCGTCTTCTGCAAAAAGCAAACTGCGAAGTCCGCGTCGCGATGACGCGCCATGCGACGGAATTTGTTCAACCGCTGACATTTCGCGCGCTAACCGAAAATTATGTGCTGGTTGACGACTACGACGAAAATAATCCCGACCCGATCGCGCACATCAATTTTTCGCAAAACATCGATCTGCTTTTAATCGTTCCCGCAACCGCCAATGTCATCGCTAAATTTGCCAACGGAATCGCCGACGATTTTCTGACTTCGACCTATCTTGCTTCAAACGCGCCCGTGATGATCGCGCCCGCGATGAACGTGACGATGTGGAATCACGCGGCGACGCAAAGAAATATCGCCGCGCTGCGAAAAGACGGCGTTTATTTTGTTGAACCGATTGCCGGCGAACTAGCCTGCAAAACGGTCGGCACGGGAAAACTCGAAGACGTTGAAAACATTGCCGACCAAGCGTTAAAACTGTTGGTCGAGAGTCGAGAGTCGAGAGTCGAGAGAGAAAATCAGACTCTCGACTCTCGACTCTCGACTCTCGACTTAAAAGGCGAAAGCCTTTTGATTACCGTCGGCGGGACGCGTGAAGCGATTGATCCCGTTAGATTTATCTCGAATCATTCGTCGGGCAAAATGGGTTTCGCGGTTGCGGAAATGGCGGCGAAACGCGGCGTACGCGTGACGGTCGTCTGCGGCGTGACGACCGTTTCGCCGCCCGCAAATGTCGAAGTTGTGCGGGCGGTTTCGGCTGAAGAAATGTTTCAAGCCGTCATGAAAAAACTTCCCGAAGCAACCATTTTTATCGGCGCGGCGGCGGTTGCCGATTATCGTCCCAAAAATGTCGCGGACGCAAAAATCAAGAAAACCGATCAGGTCACGCTGACTTTGGAGCTCGAAAAAACGCCGGATATTTTGTCAAATGTTTCCGGAAACCGGCATGGAAATCTTCTGGTAGTCGGGTTTGCGGCGGAAACGAATGACGTGGCGGCTTACGCGAAATCGAAAATGGTCAGGAAAAATCTCGATCTGGTCGTCGCCAACGACATCACGAAAAAAGGCGCGGGTTTTAATTCCGACACGAACATTGCGACGATCATTTCGCGAAAAGGCGAAATCGATTTGCCGCTGATGTCGAAGCGCGAGCTGGCAGACAAAATCCTCGACGAAGTGATAAAATTAAGACAAAATTAAGATGAATCAAGAGTTTTCGGAAATTTTGGCGGACGTAAAAGAGCAGATTTTATATTTGCAGGAACTCGGCGTGGATAATTTATCGGTCGATTTGCCGGAAATCTCGTTTAGTCCAAAGTCCAAAGTCCAAAGTCCAAAGTCTGAAATCTTGTTTGAAGCGCCGCCGGAAAAATTGGAAAGATTTATACCAACCGAGCTGCCTTTGCCGTCGTTGACGAAATCCGCGCCGACCGTCGAATCAATTGAAACAAAAAAAAGCCGGATCAGTATTTTGGAATCAACCAAGCTGTCGCGCCAGCCGACGAGTCCGAAACCGGAAACTTTTTATTCAAAAAATTTAGAACAAAGTGAAAAATCAACAAATATGCCAAAACAAAAACCTGTCGAAGAAGATCTGAGCGCTTCGCTCTTTGGCGACGTTTCGCAAACTTTGCCCGATGCGGGCGAAACGGTTGAAGAAATCCGCGCCGATATCGGCAATTGCACGCGCTGTGCGCTTCACGAAGGTCGGACAAAGATCGTCCACAGCACCGGAAATCTGCAAGCCGATCTGATGTTTATCGGCGAAGCGCCGGGCGCCGACGAAGATGCCAAAGGCGAGCCGTTCGTCGGTCGCGCCGGTCAGCTTTTGAACAAGATCATCGAAGCGATCGGAATGAGCCGC
>CADEFG010000040.1:0-11867 GCA_902826505.1 uncultured Acidobacteriota bacterium | reverse complement strand
GGAAACCGCGCGCCGCTGCCGAACGAAACCGCCGCCTGTAAACCGTTTTTGCTGAGCGAGATCGACGTTGTCAAACCGAAAGTGATCGTCGTGCTCGGAAATACAGCGATGAAAAATCTGCTCGACACAAAAGAAGGAATCACGAAGTTGCGCGGAATCTTTCAGGATTACTACGGCGTCAAAGTCATGCCGACGTTTCATCCGGCATATCTCCTGCGCGACCCGTCGAAAAAACGCGAAGTTTGGGAAGATATGAAAAAAATCCGCGATTATTTGAATGGTTTGAAATAGAAATCATGAAAAAACTATTTGTCTCTTCATTTCTTACTTTGTTTTTTATTGTTCAGGGGTTTTCACAAGGCAATTTATCGAAAATCGTTGGTATATATCAATATTGCGATTTTCCGTGTCGGACAATCAAATTGAATGCCGATTTCACTTTCGATACTCTTTTAAGTGGAGATTTATTTAATAACCTTAGAGCAAAAGGAATTTGGAAGTTTGCCGGTAAAAACAAAATTTATTTAAAGACTTTTGAAAACGCTATGAAACTCGGCATTACCGAAATTGTCGGAACAAAAAATGGCAAATTAAAAATAGAATTTATTGATTTACAAGGAGGTCTACTGCCAACCGTTAAAGTTTTATCAAATAAAAACAATTCAGAAATAATATGTATTTCCGATGAAAACGGCTTATGTGAAATACCCAAAACTGAACAAATTATAATCTCTTTCGGCGGTCAGAATCACGAATATCAATTAAAAAATTCAGAAATCTCGGAACTTCAAATAATAATTGATATTACTGATAATGCTCAGATTGAAGGCACTTTTGTTTTCAAAAAAAATAGTCTTTGTGAATTTGAAACTAATGGTGAAACTACAATTTGTTACGGTAAGTTAAAAAAATCTTTTGAAGGGAAATTATTTCCGCCAAATTGACAAAAATGCAAAATTCTCTTTTTGACGAAAACACGGCGGAATCGAGCGAAACGGTTGAAGAAATCAATCAGGAACTGCTCGAAAAAGGCAAAGCGCTTTTTCCCGACCGATTTTTTATTTTCGGAACGGGCAAAATTGACGCGGATGTCGTGATCGTCGGCGAATCGCCGGGTGCGCCCGATGCGGATTCGGAAAAACCTTTTATGGGTCCGGTCGGCGATTTGCTGGTGAAGATTCTGGCTTCGATCGGAATTCGGCGCGAAGATGTTTATTTAACGAATGTCGTCAAATTTATCTCGGCGGGCGACGAACTGACGCCGGAGATTTTGAAGTTTTTTACGCCGTTTCTACATCGCGAAATGCTCGCGATCAAACCTAAAATTATTATTTCGCTTGGAAATACGCCGACGAAGGCGCTTTTGAACACGAAAAAATCCATCACACAGATGCGCGGCGAATTTTACGATTATCACGGCATCAAATTGATCCCGACGTTTAATCCGGCTTACCTGCTCCGCGATCCGACAAAAAAGCGCGAGGTTTGGGAAGATATGAAAAAGGTTCGCGCTTTTCTCGCCGAAAACGATTAGATTCGTTCTGTTTTGTTGCGCTTTTTGATCGTCACGGCAAGCGTCATTGCCGCGATGCCGAGAAACAAAACGCCGAGAACGCCGCCGATCTTTTCATAGTTTGGGTTCATAAATGCCGACAAAAACGACGCCAGCGAAGCCAGAAAAAGTACGACCGTTGCCAATCCGATTAACTGCATAAAGCCTCCTTTGAAGTAGATCCAATCTAAAAAAAACTTTTGTGAGGAAAACTCGTGCTGTTTGATTTCAATTTGTTAAACTTGGCTTTTATTATAGTCTATTTTCTTTCAAATTCCGACATTTTTTATGAAACCTGAAATTTTATCGAACGAAACGATTTATCAAGGCAGAGTTTTCGACGTTTCCGTCGCCGAAATCCGCGAAGGCGACGCCCTTTACAAACGCGAGATCGTCAATCATCACGGAAGCGCCGTGATCATTCCCGTTTTTGCCGACCGGACGATCGCGCTTGTCCGGCAATATCGGCACGCGGCGCGCGAATATCTGCTGGAAATTCCCGCCGGAACGCTCGGCGAAAATGAATCGCCCGCCGTCGGCGCGGCGCGTGAGCTCGAAGAAGAGATCGGCGTGACGGCGAAACGAATCGAATTCTTATGCGAATTTTTTGTTTCCCCCGGATTTTTGACCGAAAAAATGAACCTTTTTTTAGCGACCGATCTGACCGAAACCGCGCAAAATTTGGATGATGACGAGTTTATCTCGATCGAAAGAATCAGTTTTGACGAGGCTTTTACAAAAATAAATACGAACGAAATTCGTGACGCGAAAACGATCATCGGTTTGATTTTGGCGGGCGCCAAGCTCGGGTTTATTTTTAAGGGTTAATTTTGTCAAATATATTTTCCTCTGCCGGAATGCGTTCGTCAAACGCTAAAAACTCCCGCTTTTATAAAAGTTCCGCGGAAAAATCCTGCTTCGAATTTTACCGAAATATTAAATCACGGCGGAAACTTAAATTTTTCTTTACCTAAAAATGGATTTTCGTTATTCTATCTGCACACAATTCTCAGACTTGAAAACGAAACCAAACTATTTAGGAGAAATAAAGTATGCGACAGAAAAAATTTCGCAACCTAACTGTAATCCTTGTTTTATCCTTTCTTTCGATTCTGCTGCCGATCCGAATTACGGCTCAGTGCGGCGGAACTTACTTCAAGCCGGTATCGACGGCGGTCGTGCCGATCAACGGATTTTACGGGAACGCTTTAGATATGAACGGCGACGGATTCACCGATCTGGTCGGTAACACCGAGACTTTTTTTCAGGGATTTCGCAACCAGATCATCATATCGCCAAGCAACGGGAACAACGGATTCGGCGCACCGGTGACGATCGACATGCCGGCGGGCTACAATATTTCTTCCGCCATTGTCGGCGATTACGACGCCGACAATTTCAAAGATATCATTGTCAAGTTCAATTTGCCTTCGGAAACACTGCAGGTTTACCGCAATAATGGAAACCTGAACTTTTCGGCGGCACCGCTGCGGTCGCCGGCAGTAGGTTTGTTCATGTATGACATGCTCGACATCAATAATGACGGCAAAGGCGATTTGATTTCGAAGGAGGGGTTCAATTCTGTTCGCTATCATCTGGGCGGCGGCGACGGTACTTTTCAAGCGCCGGTCAATTTTGCAACCGGTATAAGCATAAAGTCAGCGGACTTCAACTCCGACGGTAAGCCGGACATCATCACCGAAGCGGCTCTGTATATTAATCAAGGCAACGGTGCCTTCACGACCTTTCCGAACGTTTTGACGCTCGGCGGTTTCGAACTGGTTCATGATGTTCGCGACTATAACGGCGACGGCAAGCCCGATGTCGTAACGCTCCTGATCGCGGTGCCCGGTATTCTTTCCGTTCACATGAATCTCGGAAACAATACTTTTCAGCGGACATCGTATCCGATCGATTTCGGCGGCGGTGCGTTCGACACCGGCGGCTCCAGACTTCTTTTCGGTAATTTCGGCGGAAGCGCGGCTCCCGACATCCTTTACAGCGGTCCGCTTTATAATAAGGTCATGCTTTTCACGAACGACGGCGCGGGCGTTTTTTCGGGACAGATCTTTAATTATAGATATAACGGTAGTTTTACCGGCGAATTCGATGCCGACGGCAAGACCGATGCGGTCGTCGTCTCCGACGGCAACCGGTTCAATCAATCGCGCCGCAAGCTCTTCGATGAAATCTCGTTGACAGTTCTGAGTAACGTTTGCAGTAATTTCGGACAAACGAAGATCGTCGATTTCGACCGCTCGGGGCAAACCGATTTTAGCTTCTGGACTCCGGCGGAGGGCGTCTGGAACTACTCGCCCGGTATAAATGCAGGAGCCCCGCAAGTCGCGGTCAACTGGGGAATCGGAAGCCAGGGCGATATTCCGTCGCCCGGCGATTTCGACGGCGACAGAGCGACCGACCTCGCGGTTTTCCGCAACAGCACCGGCGTCTGGTGGATCAGACGAAGTTCGGATTTACAGTTGTTCACGCTGGCGTTCGGGCTGCCCGGCGACAAACCGGCGGTCGGCGATTACGATGGCGACCGGATCTCCGACATCGCCGTTTGGCGTCCGTCGGACGGAAATTGGTATATCTATTTCATGGGCACCGGACAATCTGCCGCCGTCCATTGGGGATTGGACGGCGACAAGCCGGTGCCGGAAGATTATGACGGCGACGGGAAAACCGATCTCGCGGTTTATCGTCCGTCGACCGGGGTTTGGTATTTTCTGCGCTCGTCCGATCAAAGTTTTGCCGCCGTCAATTTCGGCATCAGCACTGATCGCCCGGTTCCTGCCGATTACGATGGCGACGGCAAAGCCGACATCGCCGTCTATCGCAATTCCGGAACGGTTCTGTACGTTTTCCGCAGTTACAATTTTGCGACGGCGGCGTTCATTTTCGGCAGTTTCGGCAGCTCGCAGATAAATCCGGTAATTCCGCAGCCCGGCGACTACAACGGCGACTTTGTTTTCGACATTGGCGGTTACGATCCGAGCATTCAAAGCTGGCGTGTTTATGGTCCATACCAGATCAATTACGGCGCCAATAACGCGATTCCTGCCGCCTCGATGGTAAGGATCGAATAATTGAGCACAATCACGCGCGCCAACGCCGCGACTACTTTCATTGCTAAAACGCCGTCCGGGTTCGCTATGAATCCGGACGGCGTTTTTTTATTTAGACTTTTCAGGAACAACCAAATCTCCGAAGCGAGATAAAGTCGAGAAAACCATCATCCGACCGATTTTTGCGGGTCTGAAACATTAATTTCCTTATAAAACCTAATCACGGCTTGACCTTAAAAGCTAGATTCGTTATCCTATCAGTTCGCTTTTTTGCGAAAATAACTATCAGTGTAGGCAATTATGAGTACATATTTCCCGAGTGGAAAAGGTTTGGCGGAAAACCGCAAATGGTTCGTCGTTGATGCCAAAGGCAAAACGGTCGGTCGGCTGGCAACGGAAGTTGCGCGGATTCTTTCGGGTAAAAACAATCCGAGTTGGACACCGTTTTTGGATATGGGCGATCACGTTGTCGTTATCAATGCGCGTCACGTGGTTTTCAAAGGTGACAAAACCGATCAGAAATTATATCGGCATCATACGCTTTATCCGGGCGGTTTGCGCGAAAAATCAGTTAAGGAAATGCTTGCCAGCAAGCCGGAACGCATTGTCGAGCTAGCCGTCAGAGGAATGTTGCCGAAAACAAAGCTCGGCAAAGCAATGGCGAAAAAATTGAAAGTCTATCCGGACGGCAACCATCGGCATTCGGCACAAAATCCCGAAACCATCGAAATTGAAACAAAATAAAAATTAGATTATGGCAGATATTCAGTATTACGGCACAGGTCGCCGAAAAACTTCAACCGCAAGAGTCTATCTTCGTCCGGGCAGCGGCGATATTATTATCAACCGCCGCACTTTTGACGAATATTTCCCGAATGAAGCATTACGGATGATTATTCGTCAACCGCTGCGGATGACCGACACGACCGAAAAATTCAACATTCTCGTCAATGTCGCGGGCGGCGGCACAGCCGGACAAGCCGGTGCGGTGCGCCACGGAATTACCCGCGCATTGCTCGAATTTAACGCTGATTTGCGTCCGACCTTAAAAAAAGCCGGACTCATCACCCGCGACCCGCGTCAGAAAGAACGTAAGAAATACGGACAGAAAGGAGCGCGCAAGCGTTTCCAATTCTCGAAACGTTAATTTATACGGTCTTTGGTCTTTGGTCTTTGGTCTTTGTAAAAAAAACCAAAAACCAAAAACCAAAAACCAAAAACCATCGTCAAAGCTATTTGGTTTATCAACAAAACTTTGGCGAGTACAAAAACCAATAAAGTATAGGAGATAATAAGTTTGGCTACAGTAACAATGAAGGAACTCCTCGAAGCAGGCGTTCACTTTGGTCACCAGGTAAGACGTTGGAATCCGAAAATGAAGGAATATATTTTCGGTGAACGCAACGGTATTTATATTATTGATTTACAAAAAACACAGAAACTTTTTCGTGATGCGCTGAATTACGTAACCGAAGCAGTCGCCGAAAAACCGAACATGAAAGTCCTGTTCGTCGGCACCAAACGACAAGCGCAGGAAGCGATCAAAGAAGAAGCCGAACGCGCCGGACAGTATTACATCAATAATCGATGGCTCGGCGGACTTCTGACGAACTATCAAACGGTTCAAAATTCGATTCAGAAATTGAAAAATATCGAGGCGATGAAAGAAGACGGTCGCTACGATATGCTGACGAAAAAAGAACGTCTCGGTATGGATCGCCAACAAGAAGGCTTGATGAAGAATCTCGCGGGCATCAAAGATATGAAAGGCTTGCCCGATATGATCTTTATCATCGACGTGCGCAAGGAAGAGATTGCCGTCGCCGAAGCCAATCGTCTGGGAATTCCGGTCGTCGCGGTGGTCGATACGAACTGTTCGCCCGAAGGCGTTGACCACGTCATTCCGGGCAATGACGATGCCTTGCGGGCAATTCGTCTGTTTGCTTCGCGGATTGCCGACTCGATTCTCGAAGGTCAGAACTTTGGAACCGAAGGCGGCGTTGGAACCGGCACAGAAGAGGAAGGCGAAACCGAACCGGCGGCAGTAGAAACTCCGGTTGAAACCGCCGCAACCGCCGAAACGAGTGTTCCCGCAGTTGCCGAAGAAACTGCTCCGGCAGCCGAAACAGTAGAAACCACGGCGGAAACAACGGAAGAAACGGTTGAGGAAAAAGAATCAAACGAAGCGACCGCCAGTTAATTAAAATTTTCTATTTCAAACCCCGCGTAGCTCTTTTCGTTTGATCGCAAAACGAGCTACGCTTTTTTATAAAAAGTAATTAATATTTAAATTTGGAGTTTATTATGGCAGAAATTACAGCAAGTGCAGTAAAATCCCTGCGCGAAAAAACCGGCGCGGGAATGGTAGATTGTAAAAATGCGTTGGTCGAAGCCGGCGGCGACGAAAATCAAGCCGTCGAAATCCTTCGCAAAAAAGGAATGGCAAGCGCCGATAAAAAGAGCGGTCGCGTAACGGCGGAAGGCGCGGTCGGTTCATATATCCATATGGGCGGGAAAGTCGGCGTGATGGTTGAGATCAACTGCGAAAGCGATTTCGTCGCGCGCGGCGAAGAATTCCAACAGCTCGTCAAAGATGTCGCGATGCATATCGCCGCCACCGACCCGCGTTTTCTGAATCGTGAAGATGTCCCTTCGGATGTCCTTGAAAAAGAACGCGAAATCTTACTCGAACAGCTTAAGAACGATCCGAAAAACGCCAGCAAACCGGAAGATGTTTTGAACAAGATCATCGAAGGACGTCTTAATAAATTCTACGAAGAAAACGTTCTGGTTGACCAGCCGTTCGTCAAAGACCCGTCGAAAACGGTCGGCGAACTGGTCAAGGAAAAAGTCGCTTCGATCAAAGAAAATATCACGATTCGCCGTTTCACGCGCTACAAAATGGGCGAAGGCATCGAGAAAAAACAAGACGATTTCGCCGCGGAAGTCGCTTCGATGGTCGGATAAATCAGTCACGGGTCGAGAGTCGAGAGTCGAGAACAAAAATCTTCGACTCTCGACTCTCGACTCTTTACTCTGGACTAAAAGATGAAACCTGCATACAAACGCATTCTGCTCAAACTTTCCGGCGAAGCCCTGATGGGCGTGCAAAATTACGGGATTGATACAAATGTTGCCGAAGCGGTCGCGCAGGAAATCAAAGCCGTTTACGAGCTTGGTGTGGAAATCGCGGTGGTTGTCGGCGGCGGCAATATCTTTCGCGGCGTTTCCAAATCGGCGGGCAATATGGATCGCGCCGCCGCCGATTATATCGGAATGTTGGCAACGGTCATGAACGCCGTTGTTTTGCAGGACGCATTGGAACAAATCGGCGTGATCACGCGGGTTTCGTCCGCGATCGATATTCCGCAGCTTGCCGAACCTTTTATCCGCCGCCGCGCCGTCCGGCATCTGGAAAAAAAGCGCGTCGTGATTTTTGCCGCCGGAACCGGCAATCCGTTTTTTACGACCGATTCCGCCGCCGCACTCCGCGCACTCGAAATCAAGGCGCAGGTCATTTTCAAAGCGACCAAAGTTAACGGAATTTATTCGGCTGATCCGATGATTTTCCTCGAAGCCGAAAAATACGATAAAATTACTTATCAGGAAGTTCTTGAAAAGCAGTTAAAGGTCATGGATGCTTCGGCGATTTCACTTTGTATGGACAATAATCTCCCGATTATGGTCTTTAATATGAAAGAATCGGGCAACATCTTAAAAGCCGTCTGCGGTGATCTAACTATCGGGACGCTCGTCACGGTCGGCAAAAACAAAAAAACTGCCTAAATATTTTTACCGAAAAATTTTGAGAAAACTATGAGTGTAGATACAGTTTTGAAAGATACGAAACCGAAAATGGACGCGGTTGTCGAGGATTTAAAGCGAAAACTCGGAAATGTCCGCACCGGACGCGCGACCGTCGGATTTCTTGATGCGGTCGTGGTTGATTATTACGGTTCGCCGACACCGCTCAGCCAAATGGCTTCGGTCGCCGTTCCCGAACCCCAACTAATCACCGTTCAGCCGTGGGATATGTCGCAGCTTAACGCCGTCGAAAAAGCAATTATCGCGGCAAACCTCGGCGTCAATCCGTCAAACGATGGAAAAATCATTCGTCTGCCGATTCCCGCGCTTAACGAAGAACGCCGCAAACAGCTTGCCAAGCAAGTTCACGAAATCGCCGAAGAACATAAAGTGGCGGTTCGGATCGTTCGGCAATCGTCCAACGATGCCTTGAAAAAAATGCTCAAGGACAAAGCGATTTCCGAAGACGATGAACATTACGGATTGGATGAAGTTCAAAAATTGACCAATTCTTTCACGGGAAAAATCGATGAGCTTGCCAAAACGAAAGAACAGGAAATTATGCACGTTTAAAAAGTGCAAAGGTTTAAAAGTGAAAAAGTGAAAAAGTTTTGCTGATATTTTCAACCAACTTTTTCACTTTTTCACTTTTAAACCTTTCGAATTTAAATCATTTCGCGATCGAAAAAACGTCGTCGGCAACTTCCGAGTTGACAAAAATATCCTTCGCTTTGAAATCCACATAGATCGTCGCATTGCCGAGTTCAAACCGTTGGGCGTATTTTTCGGGAATTTTGACGCCGGCAACTTCGCGGATTTTGTCTATTTCGACCGAGGTCGTCACGTTTCTGCCGTTGAAATCATAGCTTGCTTCATAGCTTTTGACGTTTCCCGCTTTTTCATCAATAAAGAAATCCGTGTAATAGCCTTCGGGCGAAGTGATCCGAAAACCATTTTTCTTTTTGCTGGTTTCGGGCAGCGCGGAAACCGCAAAACCTTTGTCGTCCATTCTTTGCAAAAGCGGTAAGCCGAGCCGGTTGACCGGCGGCAGCGTAAAATTCGGAACCGATGAAACGGTTTGCTGTCCGTCGTAGATCTGTTTGAAGGGCTGAAACGGATTGGTTAGTTCGTATCGATATTTGTCGCTCGAAAAAATCATCACAAAAGTCGAGGGAAAACTTTGCGTGGGCGAGACGGAAATATCTGCCGAACCTTTAACGATCAAGGTTTTCATGGCTTTGAAAGTGTTTCCGCCATGCGCCAGCAAGGCGGCTTTTGCCAGATCGAGCGGAGCGACGGCTTTTGTTTCCGAACTTGTCGGTTTTGGTTTTTCTTTTTCCTTATTAGTTTGCTCTGTTTGAGCAAATACATTCGCCGACAGCAAAAAAACAAACAGTAAAATGCAAAACTTTCTCATAATTCTCCGTCCGATTATCATTTTCTCAATTGTGATTCGTTTCTAAATCAAAAAATGAGGAACAAAAGTTTGACCTTTGTTCCTCATCATTTATACATCATCGCGCAAGATTTACCAACTAAATCTCATCGACAATTCAACCCGGCGATTTGCCGAGCCGCCGCCGCCGCCGAAAAATCCGAACGCGCCGCCCGTCGAACGCGAACGTCCGAACGAAGGCGAGGTCAATTGACCGACCGGTGAACTCAGATTCACGTTATTTAATAAATTTTGAACATTAATTCCGAATGTCAGATTATAAGGCTTGTTATTATCTCCGCCGCCGAAGAAACCGCCGCCGCCGCCGCCGCCGCCCCTCATAACTGCGCCGCCGCCGCCGCGATTACCGCCGCCACCGCCACCGCGCCGATTGCCGCGATTATTACCGGTTGTTTGATTTCCCGATTGGTCGTTTGCAGCAACCGTGGTTTTCGGTCCGCCGAAACCGAAGGTCTTGCTCAAATTCAAATTGACGTTAAAACTCGCCGGACCTCTGCCGTAGTTCCGCGGGATAACGGTCGTATCGGGATTGGCAATTCCGCTGATGTCGCAGAACGAGTTGGTTAAACTCAATGCCTGACAGCGATTGGCTAATTCCGTAAAAGTCGGACGCTCAAAATATAATGAGTCGTAGTTTCGGTCTTCACCCGACGTAATATTAAAACGTCGCCCGCTCGAAGCGATCAGGATCGAGTTCAAACGGAAACCGTAGGGCAATCCAACCGAACCGACCAGAAAAAGTGAATGCCGGGCATTAAAAGCCGACGGTGCATATTCCGTGCTCAAATCATAGTTATAAGCCGGAAATCCGATCGAATTTACCGTAAAACGCGGACTGCTCAAACTATCGGTATCGCCACTTGCAAACCCCATCGTGTAGCCGCCGTTAATGGTAACCCGCGTGTTCAAATTCGCCCGCAAACCAATTGCCAGCATCTGCGTATTGGCATACCCGCTCGATTCGATCTGATAAATATTATCCGTCGTCGGGTCAGGACGTAAAAGTCTGACCTGCTGGCTGGTTAAACCCGCCGGGCAAACCTCGCGAGTCGGGCAAACCGGCGCATTGATATTTCTCTGACGAAGCAAATGGAACGATTTCGACATCGTATAAGTGGCGCTCAAAACCGTTTTGAAAGGCATTTGGCGTTCGACGCTGATTGCCGTTTGAATCGAATAGGGCGATTGCAGATTATCGGCGATCCGGAAAGGAATACTCGCGTTCGGGGCAAGTGTCGCAAGCTGCGCCGGTGTCGGCACATTCGTCACTCCGTTATTGGTAAAAATCGCCTGCCCGAGAACCGTCGGATTATTCGTAACGGTATAACTTAACTGAGAAACCCCGTTTTGACGGTTGGCTCGCAAAGTGTTGTTTTCACCGAAGCGGTCGTAAAAAATCCCGACACCGCCGCGAAAAACCGTTTTCGGCTGTCTCGCGCCGCCGGCACCGGGCGACCACGCAAAACCGAAGCGCGGCGCAAAATTAAGACTGTCGCCGAGATTGTTCTGATTTTCATAGCGCAACCCGAAACTCAGGGTTAAATCCTGCCGCGCCTTCCAATCATCGGTAAAAAATAATCCGTAATCAAGTTGGGAAACATCCGCCAGCGGATTACCCGTCGTAATGCTAAACTGGTTCGGATTGTATCGCGGATCGGGATTTCCCAATAATTTTTCGCGATATTGTCTGATCGAACTGACAAAAAAATCGTCGTCCGGATTATCCGGCGTGTTGTTGTTATCGACAAAACCCGAGAATGTAAATGTTCCGCCGTAATTCGATTCCGAGCGGTCGTTGATATTGATGCCGCGCAAACGGGCACCGAACTTGACGGCGTGCTGCGACGCTTTACCAAATGAGGTCGTCGTATAATTTTGCAGTTCCCAACGTTTCGACTGATTATAGCTCAAACCGATCTGTGAACCGCCGCCCGTGAAAGAACTCGAAACATTGATCGTCGGAATTGAGTTGTCGCCGTTTTGTTCG
>CADEFG010000039.1 GCA_902826505.1 uncultured Acidobacteriota bacterium | reverse complement strand
TCGCTCGCGGCGGGGCGTGAAAGCGAGATCCGCTTTGATTCGTTAAATCTGAGCCAAACCGAAACGCTTGAAATCCCGCTTTTCGACGGTCAAACTTATCCGGCAAAGCGTTATCAAGTCGAAACGCGCGCGGTTGGCGATTACACCTGGCGCGGGCGTATTACCCAAGCGAAATTTGAAGGCGATGTCATTCTGACGTTCAAAAAAGGTTTTGTCGCGGGCATTATCTACGCGCCGCTGAATGCGGTTTACGAAATCGTGCCGAAAGGCGAGAAGCAGATTTTGATCGAGCTGAACCAAAATCTTTTTCCCGAATGCGCGGGCGATTTAAAGGGCGAAGCCGCCCAACCGACAAAAGAAAACGTTGTGGCGACCACCGATTCGGGCGACCGGATCGATGTGCTGGTGCTTTACACGACGCCGGTTAAAAATTCTCTCGGCGGCGACGCGCAGGCGCAAGCCTTTGCCCAATCGGCGATCGATACGACCAATACGACTTACATCAACAGCAAAATTCGCCAGCGCGTGCGGCTTGTCAACGCGCAGGAAACGACGATCGCCGAAACCGGCGCCTTGAGTTCCGAGCTTTCGGCGGTTCGCAACAACGCGGCGGTTGCCACGCTGCGCGACCAATATAAAGCCGATCTCGTCGCGATGATCTCGAATTCGTCGGACGCTTGCGGGATCGGTTATCTGATGGGATCGGCGAATCCTTTGAACGGTTTTACGGTCACTTCGCGAACCTGCGCGGTCGGGAATTTAAGTTTTCCGCACGAGCTCGGGCATAATATGGGCAGCCAGCACAATCCCGAAAACGGTTCGAATCCGACCTATCCATACGGCTTCGGGCATTATGTCAACGGCGTTTTCCGAACCGTCATGTCGTATGTCGATCCGTGCCCGGCGGGCTGCACGCGGCGACCTTATTTTTCAAATCCGGAAATTCTTTTCAGCGGACTTCCGACCGGCATCGACAATGCCCGCGACAATGCGCGTTCAATCAACAACACGGCGGACACGATCGCCAATTACCGTTACAGCGGCGCGAACCTGATGATGAATAATTTCAACGGCGGCGAAATCTTGCCGCGCAATATCGCGCGAAATCTAACCTGGTCGTCCGACAATCTGACGGGCAATGTCCGCATCGAAATCTCGCGCGACGAAAGCACGAACTGGCAAACCCTGATCGCGAGCACGCCGAACGATGGCGCGGAAAGCGTGACGGTTTACGGCAGGGCAACGCGCCGCGCGAGGTTGCGAGTCGTCAGCCTCGACACCCCGACGGTCAGCGATTCAAGCGTCCGAAATATTTCGATTCGGTAAAATAATGAAAATCCGAAAACTACAACTGAAAAACATCGGCGTTTTCGATGACGAAACCATCGAATTTCAGCCTTGTTCTGCGAAAGATAAAGCGGAAATTCATATTTTTACAGGTCAGAACGGAAGCGGCAAATCTACGATTTTGATGGCTTTGGCTAATACTTTTGATGGAAGACCAAATCCCAATAATTTAATTTTTGAGTTAAAGAAAAGAATTAAAAAAATAGGTGGAGCAGTTTTAGTTGAAATCAAGTTTGATAATGAAAGTTTATACAGATTTACAAATGATGAATTATTAACCGCTTCTACAAATAATAACTTATTATCCATTTATCAGAGGCAAGTTTATTCCTATAATGAAACTGATAGATTGTCATTTGCCGCTTTTGTTTTTTCTGGAAATCGTCAAATTAAAGGTGATAATATTCAAGCTCTAAATGAACCAACAACATTTAATCCGCTTTATCAATCGCTCGATTTTGTTAAAGATTATAACCAAGAGAATCAATTAACCATCAACCAGCTAATTGCAAATAACATCTCAAAAAGCGCAATTGAAAAAGGTCGAAATGAAGAAAAATCAAAAAAATTTGCAAATGTTATCAAATCAATTGAACAAGCAATTTCGGAAATTACAGGTTGGAAAGTTGAATTTGATTTAGAAACCGAACCGACAAATTTGATAACCAAGGTCAACGGCAAAGAATTGGATTTTGACGTTTTGCCCGATGGTTTGCGATCTTTGATAAGTTGGATCGCCGATTTGCTTGGCAGAGTTGATTTGCTGAAATGGCAGGACGATATGCCGATTTTTGAAAAGAATTTGATTTTATTGCTCGACGAAATCGAAGTGCATCTGCATCCGGCTTGGCAGCGAAGGGTTTTGCCGGTTGTGCAAAAACTCTTTAAAAACTCGCAGATTTTTGTTTCGACCCATTCGCCGTTTGTTGTGAATTCGGTTGATGATGCGTGGGTTTATAAACTTGAACTAGAAAACGGCAAGGCAACGGCTAGTGAGCCGATAAAATCTGAAAATAGTTACAGTATTTCACAGGTTTTGCGTGATATTTTTGATATTGATGAAAAATTTGGAAAAGAAGTTCAGGATAAGCTCGATAATTTTGAAATGCTCAGAGATAAAATTATTGGGAATGGCGCAAATGTCAAAGATGAAAAGGAACTTTTGAAATTGGCGAAATCTTTAGCCAATGAACCGAGCGATGAATTAAAACAAATTGTTTTGGATGAACTCCGGCAGTTAAGCAAAATAAAAGGAAAAGATTATTCTTTATGATGCAATTGCAAAGACCTCAAGCCCCACAATCTTTAAAAGAAAATTATAAAAAATGGGGCAGAGAATATGAGCAAAAACTGGAAAATCCGAAAGCAAATAATGACTTTTCTTGGAAAGGTAAATATCAGGAAATTTCAGATTTATTATTTGAAATAACTAAAAATCACTGTTGTTTTTGTGATATTCATCCATTAAAAGCCTCAGGCGCAACGGTCGAACATTTTCGTCCGAAATCAAAATATCCGAAACTTTCTTACTTTTGGGGAAATCTATTCTATTGTTGTACAAATTGTCAGAAGAAAGGCGATAATTTTCCGCTTGATTACAAGTTATTAAAACCTGACCAACTTTCATTTTTGTTCGAACATTATTTTATTTATAACTTTTCTACAGGAATTATAAAACCCAATACAGCCCGAACTTTTAATGAACAAAAGCGAGCAGAAAATACAATTGATTTATACGGATTGAATAAATACGGAAGACCGGAAGCCAGAATTTTGGAACGTAAAAAGTTCTTTAGCGCGAATAACCCAAATATTAACGATTATTCATTCAGGTTTATCTTGGAATAAATCTAATTATTTAAGCGAAAAAATGCCTTGAATCGTGATCGGTTTGTCGTTTTTGTTGACAATGACAAGGACGTATTCCTGATCGACGAGCGTTTGATCGACATCATCGCTTTTTTCGCCGCCGAAGCTGAAAACCTTGTAGTTCGTGTCGGGAAAATGATTGTCATAGTTGCCTTTCAAAAAAACAAAGCCTTCGAAATCTCCGCCTTGTAAAACCTTGACCTTACCGATGATCTCGGCGGTATCCGCTTCGACCGTAAACGGCACGGCGTGATGCGATTTCGGGGCGATTTCGATGCGCTCGTTCATGATGACATTTTTGTCTTTTGGTTTCGAAGAATTCGTGTTGCTGCTCGCGTTTGAATTTGTTTGATTCGCGTTCGTGTTGGATCCGTTGGCGTTCGTGTTTTGATTAGTATTTGCCTTGCGCGTCGCGGTCGGCGCCGGTGTTTTCGGTTTGTTCACGTTTTGCGCGACTTGCTGATTGTCGTCCGTTTTGGTCAGCAAATAAATCCCGAAAATCGAGGCGGGAATCGCGATCAGGGCGACGATCAGCGCCATCCATTTGAGATTCGAAGCCGGTTTTGGCGTTTGGGAATCAACCGTTGCTTTCGTCACGATCGGATTTATCAAAACCGTCTGGGCTTCACTTTTAGCATCGGTCAGACGTTCACCGCAATTTGTGCAAAAAATTAAATCGTTATCAACATCCGTCAGGCAATTTTGGCAAATCATAAAATAAAATCGTTTGAAAAGTTAGTTTAGTCAAAATCTTCAAACAAAACAAACACCGCTTTGGCGAGCCGAAAAATCTTGTGTTATTTTATTAGCTTAAAAGTAAATCTTTTCAAGATATAATCAAAACCCGTATTTAGCCCGAATGAAAATCGAAAAAAAAACACGTCTGCACGAACTGACCGATGAATTCCTGCGTCTCGAACATAAATTACGCCTCGGCGGCGGCGCGGAAAAGATCGAAAAAATCCATAAACAAAAAAAACTCACCGCCCGCGAACGCATCGATCTGCTCTTTGACGAAGGCGAATACCAGCAGGAAATCGGACTTTTGGTTGCTTACGACGATTATCAAGGACAAGCACCGGCGGCGGCGGTCGTCACCTCGATCGGCAAAATTCACGGACGCGAAGCGGTCGTCGTCGCGAACGATGCGACGATCAAGGCGGGCGCGTGGTATCCGGAAACGATCAAAAAAATTCTCCGCGCGCAGGAAATCGCGATGCGCAACCGGGTCCCGATCATTTATCTGGTCGATTCGGCGGGCGTCAATCTTCCTTTTCAGGGCGGCGTTTTTCCCGGTCAATACGGCGCGGCGCGGATTTTTTATTACAACTCGATCATGCGCCGCTACCTGAAAGTTCCGCAAATTTCCGCCGTGATGGGGATGTGCGTCGCGGGCGGCGCGTATCTGCCCGCGCTTTCGGATGTGATTTTGATGGTCGAAGGCACTTCGTTTATGGGCTTGGGCGGCGCCAATCTCGTCAAGGGCGCGACCGGACAGACGATCGATAACGAAAGTTTGGGCGGCGCGCTGACGCATAACGCGGTTTCGGGCGTCGCGCATTACCGAACCGCGAACGAAAAAGAATGTCTCGAAAAAATTCGCGCGCTGGTTTTGGAATTGCCGAAAAAAGAAACGACGCGGGTTTCGGTGAGCGAGCCGCGGGAACCGAAAAATTCGCCGCAAAAACTCTACGAAGTTTTGCCCGAAGATCATCGCGCGCCCTACGAAATGCGCGAGGCTTTGAATTGTTTTCTCGACGGCGGCGAGCTTGACGAATTTCAAGCCGATTACGCCAGGGAAATGATTTGCGGCACGGCGAGAATCGGCGGGATTTTGGTCGGCGTCATCGCCAATCATCGCGGAATGGTGCGCGGCAATCCGGGCAAACCGCCAAAATTCGGCGGCATCGTTTACACGGAATCGGCAGAAAAAACGGCGTATTTTATCGAAAACTGCAATCGTCACGGAACGCCGCTGCTTTTCGTGCAGGACGTTTCGGGTTTTATGGTCGGCGCGGAAGCCGAACATTCGGGCATTATTCGCGCCGGCGCGCATTTTGTCGAAGCGATGGCTTGCGCGACGGTTCCGAAACTCGTTTTGACGATCAATCACGCGTCGGGCGCGGGTTATTACGCAATGGCGGGACAGGGTTTTGACCCCGATTTTATTTTTAGTTTACCGACCGGCAGAATGGGCGTCATGGAAGGCGATTCGGCGGTCCAGGCGATCTTCGGCACGCAGCTCGAAAAACTCAAAAAAGAGGGCAAAGCGCCCGACGAAGCGACAAAGATCGAGATGGAAAAGGTGCGCGAAACCTATGAAAAAGAGCTCGACGCGAAACACGCGGCGGCGCGCGGTCTGCTGGACGCGATCGTCACGCCCGAAAATTTACGCGCCGCGCTGATTCTTGCGCTCGAAACGACCTTGAATACCAATCAACCACACATCGGCGCGTTTGTTTTGCCGCGCATCGAATAAATCAGGAAACTCCTCGGGCGTTTCTGCCGATAATATATTCAGAATTCATTTTCAGGAGAATATTTATGGCACCAAGGGTCGATCCAGTTAACCGCAATCAGGAAATCTTTCAACCAAAAACCGCAGAACCAAAGCCTTTACAACCCAAAACGTTGGATGTCCAAGTTTTACCGGACGCCGACAAGAATCTGTTTCTCAGACAAAACAGTTTGAACGGCGATACGCTCAAACTGAATTTGTTTGCGCGATTCGATCAAACCAATGTCCGCCAGAATCCGCCCGCCAATCCGGTCGATCCGGGCAAGGTCGAAAATGCGGTCAATCTGATCAAAGACCGTTTGAGCGAAAGTTTCCTGGGCGACGTTTCGCACGGCGATCTTTCGGATATTCAAAATTCGATCAGAGGTTTAAACGCCGCGGAAACCAACGAAGCTTTTCGTCAGCTGTCGGACGGCGATCTGCAAAAATGGGCGGACGAGCTGGACGGAACTTTGGGAAGCTTCAGCACCGAAGAAAAGAAAGCGCTTTTTAATGAATTAGCCGGAAAATTGGACGGTCAGCAAGCCGCGCGGTTCTTGAACGCGCTCGGCGACAAGGGAAATATTCAAAGCTTTGCCGATTCGGTTGGCAATAACGCTTCGGGCGCGACGAAAGCCGATTTGCTCGGCAGACTCGCGGGCAATGTCGAAACCAATGAACGCGCCGCGATCGCCGCCGCCGAATTGATCGGCGGAATGGGCAATAATCCGCGCGAGCTCGAAGGCGCTTTGCGAAATCTGACGCAGCCGCAGCTTGCCGCGATTATGCGCGCCGCTTCGCAGGAAGAAGTTCACACGACCGCTTCGCCCTACGGCGGCGGTTCGGTTTACACGACATCAAATCCGGCGCCGCTCGTTGATATGCTCAACGCGGTTTCGCGAACCGGCAACGCCGAGCTCAAAGCGAATGTTTTTCAAGCCGGCGCGCTCGAATTGAAACGGATCGAAGATTCGGGCAGCTTGCTTGCCCCGGCGATCGGTAAGGACGACTCGGCGCGTTCGATCCGCAACGCTTTGACCGGACTTATCAACAGCGACACGACCGGAATTATGACCAATCTCGAACATAATTTCCGCAACGGCGACGGTATCAGCGCCTATGCCAAATCGATGCTCAACGCCGGTGAAACGACGCAGCTCGGAACCATCATCGCGCGCCTTTCGAAAGGCAATGATCTGACGGGCGATCCGCTCGCCAGGTTCGGCAGCCAGGTGCGCGGAACCGACGGCAACCCGCATTATCAAAACGCGCAGGTGCTCGGTTATTTTTCCGGTGCGCTTTTCGCCGGCGCGAAACAGATCACGTCCGACCGCTCGAAACAAGCCGATATGCTGAAAAATGTTTTCGGGACGATCGCGGGCGCGACCGGTGCGATCAATCCCCCTGCCGGAATCGCTTCTTCGATCGTCAACGGTTTGACGCAGGCAATCGTCGGCGAAGTGACGGACGGTTTGAACAAAGGCACGATGAGTATGGAAGAAGCGTTGGAAAAACTGATCTTCCCGCGCAATACGGCGACCGGCGCAACCTATGAAGGCGCGGCAGAAGCCGATTACGATTCCGCGTTCAGCCGCGTTGTTCTCCGAAATTAGAAAAATTTCCCGACTTCAGAAAACAAAGCGGAGAGAAAATTTCTTTCCGCTTTTTTTTGGTTTGGTATAATATTTTTCAAGATGAAAAAGTTTTGCCGAATTTTACCGTTTGTATTGTTTTTTCTATCATTTTCTTGTAACCAGCAAAAAACATTTTTTATGAATATCGAAGAAATTCCGCTGCCGCCCGAAGCCAGCCAGGGCAAGATCGACGGCAGATACGAAGTAGAACTCGACGCGGCGACCAACACGATTTTATCCGAGCTGAAAAAATCGACGGGCAAACAAGAGGAAAAAATCCTTTTTTTGCCGAGTGACGCGGAAGCCGCGAAAGTTTTCGAATTCTACGCGCCGAAACTGACCGAACGCGGGTTTGTAAAAGACGCCGAAGTTCCGCTCCAGGGCAAAAATTATCAGCTCAGCGTTTGGAAAAACAAAGGGCAGACGATTGCCGTCGCGGTGATTGACGCCGGCAAGGACGCCGACGGCAAAGCGATCAAATTTCTCGCGGTTTATTTGGGCGTTAAAACCATTATCTAAATGCCCGACCGCCAAACTTTTTCAAATTTCGCGCTCGAATTGACCGTTTTTGTCTGCGGCGCGCTGGTGATGATCTACGAGATCACGGGATCGCGTCTGCTTTCGCCGTATATCGGTTCGTCAACCTATGTTTGGACCAGTTTGATCGGCATAATTTTAGCGGCGCTCAGTCTCGGTTACTGGCTCGGCGGAAAAACCGCCGACCGGAAGCCCGAGCTTAAAATTCTCGCTTCGATCATTTTTCTGGCGGGCGGCACGGTCGCCGTGACGATTCTTTTCAAAGACATAATTTTATCGGCGGTTGCCGCGAGTCCTTTGATTCTGGAAATAAAATCGCTCGTCGCGGCGGTTCTTCTTTTTGCTCCGGCAAGCGTGCTGCTCGGATTCGTGACGCCCTACGCCGTCAAATTAAAAATGATTTCGCTCGCCGATTCCGGCAAAACCGTCGGCAGACTCTACGCGCTTTCGACGGTCGGCAGCATTTTCGGAACATTCCTCGCCGGATTTCTACTGATTCCGTTCGTCGGCAGCACGAAAACGCTTTATCTGATCGGTTTTTGCCTGATCGGGTTGTCGATTTTGCTCGCGCCGTTCGCCGTCACCAAAACGAATCTGACGGTTTTGATCTTGTTCGTTTTCGGTATTTTGACGACCGAACTGCAAAGTTATTATCTGCTGATAACCAGCGATTTACACGATATTGACACCGAATACAGCCGCGTCCGGATTTTTACGACCACTGACGAAGCGAGCGGCAAAAAAATCCGCGCAATGGCGATCGACCCGTATTTTATCCAGTCGAAAATGTATTTGGAAAGCGACGAACTCGCCTCGGAATACGCCAAATACTATCATCTGATCCGCCATTTCAAACCCGATTTTCAAACGACCTTGCTGATCGGCGGCGCGGGCTATTCGTTCCCGAAAGAATATTTGAAAACATATCCCGGCAAACAGCTCGACACGGTCGAGATCGACCCGCAAATGACCGAACTCGCCAAAAAATATTTTCGGCTTGAGGAAAATCCGAACCTCAAGATCTTTCACGAAGACGGCAGGATTTTTCTCAACCGCGCCGCGCCAAACCGTTACGACGCCGTGCTGATGGACGCTTTCGGGTCGCTTTTTTCGGTGCCGTTTCAACTGACGACGATCGAAGCCGTCACCGAAATCCGCCGCGTTTTAAAAAATGACGGCGTCGTGATTTTTAACGTCGGCGGCGCGATCAAAGGCGGCGCGAGCCGTTTTCTGCAAGCCGAGATCGCCACCTATAAACAAGTTTTTCCGCAGGTTTTTCTTTTCAAGGTTCGTCCCGAACGGAACGACGAGGAAGTCCAAAATCTGATCATCGTCGCCTCGAAAAGTGAAAAACCCGTCGAATTAAAAACCGCTGATCCGCAATTATCAAAAATTTTAGAAAATATTTACCCGAAGCCGTTTATTTCGCAAGAAGAAGTTCTGACCGACGACCTCGCACCGGTCGAATTTTACAATTCCTTTGCGCAAAGCGGTTATCAGCACTGAATGTTTCAAAAAGTTTTCTCTAACCGTCAATATTTCAATATTTAGCCTCAAGGCAAAAAAATCTTTTAAATTTAGCGTTAGATTTTGCCGAAAAAAAAACATATAACCATGGAAAATAGTTAAGAAATTAAATCAAATTGAGTACTTTGTTTTTTTAATTTCGAAATGTTTTGAACTTAGCGCCACCAGCGTCTTTGCGGGAAATTAAATTATTCCTTTAGCACAAGTTCATTTCCCGCTTGAGAAGCTCAGGCGCAAAGAAAAATATCAAGAAACTTAAAAAACAAAGTGTTGAGTTTCAAAATTTGCCGAAAAATTTCTTTTTTTTTGTCAAAAAGCGCATAATGCAAAAAAAAATTGATAAAAAGATGATCAATGTTAGTTTTCGATGTTTTTTGGTGCGTTAAAGGATAGCTACTATTTTTTCTTTAAATTTTAGGAATGGTTTAATTTTATGAGCGGTTTAAAAGCGGCGAAAAATTTTCGCTATGAAAATAATACTATGCAGAATTTTGGCTATAAACAAATATTTAAAGCCGGGGAACCGGTTCGTCATGCGCCCCAAGACCTTGACGAATTAGCCAAATTTATGGCAATCCGCGAGCCTTCGGTCGAAATCCCCGATTCGAAAATTCCTGCCGGTTATACATATTTAGCGCAATTTATCGATCATGATATTTCGTCCGATTCCAAAGGCGACCGGTCAAACCCGCAACACCAGCCGATCGGGGAAATTAATGTTGGCGATATTGTAAATGAGCGAAGTCCGTTTTTCGATCTGGATACCATATACGGCTATGAAGAGCCTTTCAACAAAGGTGAGTTAGCCCGCCGATTCTTGATGAAAGAAGGCTCGTTTGCGCAGTTAAAGTTACGGGAAACTTTCGGAGAGGGATTAGGAAAGAATTCAAATCTCAAAAGATCTTACCCGAACGATCTGCCGAGAGATAGCGGTAATCTTCAGGCGCAGATCGTTGATAAACGCAATGACAGTCATTTGCTGATCGCGCAAATTCAGGTCGCTTTTATGAAATTTCATAACGCGGTCGTTAAATATCTCGGCGATGAAAATTCGAAGGCGATGTTCGAGACGGCGCGTGAGATTACCATTCGTCATTATCAATATATCGTCCTGACGGATTTTCTTCCCCGGATTGTCAAAAAGTCGGTTTTGACGACCGTTTTGAAAGAGGTTTTGGAAAACCGGAATAAGCTTTATCAGGCGACCCGCGACAATATGTATATGCCTTTGGAATTTTCGGTCGCGGCGTATCGAACGGGGCACAGTTTGATCAGAAATTCCTATAATGTTAATCGAATATTTAAGTTCGACCGACAAGTTTTTATCAACGGTTTGTTCAAATTGACGGGGCGCGGCGGCGGTTTGTTCGCGCGCGGCGGTTTGCCGAGCATTTGGACGATCGATTGGAATTTATTTTTCGATCTCGACAATTCAAATGAACGACCGGAGTTTAATGTGACAAAACAGATCGACACGAAACTTTCGTCGTTTCTCGACGATTTGCTCAAGACGCCGTTCCATATTATAAATTCGCTGGCGGCACTGGATTTGATGCGCGGGCGAGCACTCGGTTTGCCGACCGGTCAGGAAGTGGCGGCGATCGTTGCCGAAAAAACAGGCGCCAAAATCCTTGATTCGGAACGCTTCGATTGTAAAGTTCCGGAAAATCTGCGGAATGCTTTTAGTGACAAAACGCCATTATGGTTTTATCTTTTAGCCGAAGCCGAACTGGAAGCCGAGCTTGGCATCAATCCCGAAACGGACAAACTCGGTGAAGTCGGAAGCCGGATCGTTGCCGAGTCTTTTTTAAAACTTATCAAAGAAACCAGCCCTTCGATCCTGGACCCGGACGAAGCCGGAAGACTCTTTATCCCGGAAAAATTAAAGCCGGTTGGACAAAAACCGGTTCCGGTGGAGCAGCGAAAGTTTACAATGCCGGAAATGTTGAAATTTATTGCATCGCAAACGACGGATTTTGACGAGCTCAACCCGATCGGGTAAAAGGCTTGGACAAAAGGGCAATTTATAAGTTGATTTAGAAACCAAACAAACAAAAGGAGAAAGAAAAAAACTATGTCAATCATCAATAAGATTTCCGACATCCATCAATTTGTCGAAGATAATAAGCAAAATGAAACCGGAAAAAAACGTGCCCGGGAATTAAAATTGCTGGCGGTCAGCGCCATTCGCTTCGGGATGAAAAGCCGCGATTGGGAAGAATATATGAAGGAATTCGCCAAAGAGGACGATAATACGGTGAACCCGCAAAAATTGCGGCGCTTGATCGGCGAAGACGAGGCGTTTAATAAAACCGAATGGAGCTATGAAACATTGGCTTATATTGCCGCCAACGCCACTTGCGACGTGACCACGACGGTCGGCACCGGCAACGGTTTGACGGACGAAATGAAAAACAATCTGGACGACGGTTTTTAGGAGATCAGAGCCGGATCTGCGGGCGAAGCGGATTTTTTATCGACACGGATCGCGAAAAGTTTATGAGTTTTCCAAAAGCGGCGCTTTCCAATCTTACTTCAAAGGCGAAACCTTTTCATCGCCGTTGGCAGCATCTTTGTGAACTTTATTTACCGGTCGAAATTGATAATTCGATCTGGCGCTTTAATCGCCGCAAAAGGCGGTCTGAACCGTTGCAGGGCTGGAAACTTCACATTTCGGCAACGATTCTCGAAGCCTGCGATGTCTTTGAAAAAGTCGCGGCGTTTTTGAATTCAGAGAATGGGCATTTTAAAGCCCCGAAATCCCTCGATGAGCTTTCCAAGATCAATTGCGGTTTGGAATACGGCTACCGGCAGGTCGGAAAATTTATAACGGTTTATCCTGCATCGGAAAAACAAGCCGTCAAATTTGCCCGCCGAATTCACGAATTGACGCGCGAATTTATCACGATTGCCGTGCCGTTTGACGAACAATATCTTCCCGACAGCTCCGTATTTTACCGTTACGGCGCTTTTACGATCTTCGAAATGAAGGACGAAACCGGCAAAGTTATCCCGGCAGTCAGAGATCCGTCGGGACAACTTGTCGCAGACGACCGTCTCCAAGCCGTTCCCGAATGGATCACCGATCCCTTTGCAAAGCCCGAACGTTTACCGTTAAAACCGGCGGCGGCAACGCCCTTGAAAACCGAGTATAAAGTTTTTCGCGCGATCACCCAACGCGGCAAGGGCGGAACTTACCAGGCGCTCGATCTCAGCACGGATCCACCGCGTTTTTGCATTATCAAAGAAGGTCGGCGGCACGGCGAGGTCAACTGGAATCGACAGGACGGGTATGGTCTCGTCAAATATGAATGCGATGTTCTAAAAACTTTGCGCCTGAAAAATCGGGACGTGCCGCAGGTTTTTTCTTCTTTTGAAACCGGCGGAAATTTTTATTTGACGATGGAATGGGTCGCCGGCGTCAGTCTTCAAAAACTGATAAAACCGCGTCGGCGGCGGTTTTCCGTCAAAAAAGTTGTGTGGCTGGCGATCGAGATCGCGAAGGTGATCGAAAAAATTCACCGGGCGGGCTGGATTTGGAACGACTGCAAACCGGCGAATTTGATCGTCACGCCAAAAAAAACGCTCCGCCCGCTCGATTTTGAGAATGCTTACCCGATCGGTCAAACCGAAAAATTCGATTGGAAAACGCAGGGATTTTCAAAACCCGCTCACGGATCGACAAAGTCCGGCGGGAAATACGACGACTTTTACGCGTTTGGAGCAGTTATTTATTTTCTGCTGACGGGAAAGTTTTATCAGGAAGACAAACCGGCGAAGATTGGGAATTTGCGGCGAAATGCTCCGAAAAGACTCATCGAAATCACCGAAAACCTGCTTGCCGGGCAGGTTTTGGATGTCACGCAAACCGGCAGGGAATTTGAAGAAATTCTGAAACTTCTTTGATCTGACGTTAAAGATTGACGCATTTTTTGATCTCCGCGAATCTCGCATCCGATTTGATTTCATCAAGCAGCGGACTAAAGATCAACGGCGGCAGCGACGGAAACCGTTCGTTGCATGATCGATTTAGGTTTTCGAAGGCTTTTTCAAAATCAGCGAGACCGACATAGATGATCGCTTTTTCCTGCGGCGGCACGTAATTATTCTTTTCAAAATCTTCGAGAGTTTCGATAATTTTTAATGCCTCGCTGCGCCGCCCCAGTTTGGCGTAAGCGAACCCGAGCGGTGCGGAAGCCAGCTTTTTTTCCGATTCCTTGTTCGAGTTATACATTTTTTCGAGCAGTTCGGTGGCTTCTTTATATTTTCCGGTTAGTAAATACTGGTAACTCCGGATATAGGAAATTCGATTATTACTCGGGTATCTTTCAAGCAAAACGGTGATGACTTTATCCATTTTTTCAAAATCGCGTTTACCGTAATGCAAGGAAGCGATCGTCAGATCCGAGGAGATCGATAACGGGTCGAGTTCTTTCACTCTTTGGGCTTCCTGCAGGGCTTCATCGAATCTTCCCCTGATCTGTAAAACGTTTATCAACCCGAAGCGGGCGGGTAAAAATTCCGCGTCGCAACTGATCGCCGTTCGGAAATTGCTTTCGGCTTCGGTCCAATTCCATTCATATTTGAGACCGATCATGCCGAGCGAATTGTAGGTTTCGCACAGCGTATTATCCAATTCCAACGCTCTTTTTGCCGCCGTTTTTGCGTAATTGATGGCTTCTTTCGGCGGGATGGCATCTTTATTATCCGGCAAACTGGTATAAAGATATGAGTCCGCCAAGCCCGTCCAGGCTTTGGCGTATTTGATATCGATCGCGGTCGCCTGATTGAATGAACGAATCGCTTCGGCAAGATCATTGCCCTCGCGCCGGTTCAAATAATTGCGTCCCAACAAATATAGCCGTTTTGCTTCATCGCTTTCGGTATCTTTTTTTGCCAATTTGGTTTTGTCGGCTTCGGTCAGATTCGATTGGATCTTGCTGATGATTCGCGATGAAACGTTTTCCTGTAATTCGATCAGCCGGTTTTCTTCGATCCGGAATTCAAAAGTATCGATCACAAAACCATCGATCGTTCTAATCAATTTTGTCAATAAAATCAAAGAATCATCGCGCCTGATAATCGAACCCGTAAAAACGGCATCAACATTCAGGTCTTTGCCAGCCATTTGCGGCTCAAACGCCTTGCCCTTAAAACTCTTCACGGCGTATTCATTTTTGACCTTTAGATCGGACAGATCCGAGAGCTTTTCGATAATACTTTGCGTTAACCCGTCCGCCAGATATTCTTTTTCGGTTTGAGGATTATCAAAAGAGATCGGCAAAACCGCCAGCGTGCGTTCTGGATGATTGAAGGCATAGGAAAGTATGATTGCCAGAACGGTCAGAAAAATAGCCGCGACGAACGCCGTTTTCAGAAAAATCCGTTGGCGGCGTTTGGCGATTGTCCGGCGCAGAGTTTTGGTTTCGGAATTATCGAGTTCGACCAGAATCTCGGCTGCCGATTGAAATCGCTGTTCGGGATTTTTTTGCAGACATTTTTCGACCAGATTTTTTAATCCGTCGGGAAATTCCGGTGCCGAGGCTTTGAGCGCGGGCGGATTTTCGCTTAAAAGCGCGGCGATCGTTTCTGCCTGGCTCGG
Source organism: uncultured Acidobacteriota bacterium (assembly GCA_902826505.1). GTDB lineage: Bacteria > Acidobacteriota > Blastocatellia > Pyrinomonadales > Pyrinomonadaceae > JAFDVJ01. The sequence continues at coordinate 469 of CADEFG010000039.1, read as the reverse complement.
GCGGTTGAACGGATTTTGTTTGGCGATCAGTTCGTAAAGAATAATCCCGACGCTGAAAATATCGCTCCGGTAATCAAGCCGTTCGCCGCGCAGCTGTTCGGGCGACATATATGAGACCGTTCCGATGATCACCCCGTTGGTTGAAAAACGGCTCGAATGATCGGGCGTTTCACGATCGGTGATGAGCTGTTTTGGCGGAATGATTTTTGCCAAACCGAAATCGAGCACCTTTATTTGACCTTCCTTGGTCAGCATAATATTTCCGGGTTTGAGGTCGCGGTGAATGACGCCGTGCGAATGAGCAAAAGCGACGGCGGTCAGAATCTGCCGCGCCAGCGATTTGAATTCCTGAATTCCGACCGCATCACGTTCGACCTTTTCGGCAAGCGTGATGCCTTCGACAAACTGCATCACGATAAAATGATGTTCGTTCGCTTGTTCGATGCCATGTACGGCGCAGATGTTCGTA